>NZ_LIRO01000009.1:392-223001 GCF_002742025.1 Limnothrix sp. PR1529 | reverse complement strand
CGTTTTCACCCCCGTTGTGAGAGCCCCGGTGATCTCCGTGGACACATTAATCGCCACAAACTCAAAACTCAGCTTCTCCAGCGTCAGGCTATCGCTCGTGTTCAGCCGAATCTTGTCTGTTCCCAGCACAAAATCCGCCACAATATCGGCGCTGTTGGCACTGGTCGCCGTGTTGGACAAGCCCGCCGTGGTGTCGCGATCGGCCCGCAGCACAAAGGAATCAGCCCCCGCGCCCCCGGTCAAAATATCCTGGCCAAAATCGCCCGACAGTTGATCGTCCCCATTGTCCCCAAACAGCAAATCGGAGTTGCGGCCACCATTCACCGTGTCATTGCCTTCGCCGCCCCGCACCAAATCGTTGCCATCGTTGCCATTGAGAATAATTTCGTTGCCGATTCCGCCATCAATGCTGTCGGAGTCTTTGCCGCCCCGAATTTGATCAATGCCATCCCCACCCAGCAACACATCATTACCCCGGTTGCCGTTGAAGAAATCATTCTCCGAGGAGCCAGTGATGGTGTCGTTGCCATTCAGACCCACCACGAAAAAGCCCTTAGTTTCGACCCGCACACCCAAGTTGGTGTTGTCCGCATCGTCAGACAGGTAAAACAGGGGCAACCCCGACAGGTCATCGCGTCCTGTGGAAGGGCCGCTAGGAACGCCATTGGGCGAGGCCAGTTCCGCCGTTGTAGGGAAGGTGGGGAACGTTAAGGATTGACTCGTGATGTCACCCACCGACAGATCGGCCGTCCCGGCGGCCGTGGGCCCCGCAATCACGGCACTGGCATCATTGGTCACTTGTAGGTTGAACCCTCCAGCATCGGCGCTGCTGCGGGCAATGCGCACCACGTACTGAGTTCCCGCTTCGGCGGCAAATTGCACCAAGGAATTTTTGTTGGTGGGCGAAGAGTCGTAGTTATCGGCCACCAGGGTCAAGGTTGTGCCGCTCTTCTTAAAAACTTGCAGGTAGGGATCGAGGGTGCTGGCATTGGCTGAGGCGACAATTTGGGTGCTGCCTGCCGTCAATCCCGTGATCGTGTATTCCCCAAAGGGCACAGTGCGTAACGGATAGAGACCGCTGTTATTGGCATCAACGGCATTGATCGTCCCGGCAACAGTGACGGTAGGCATGATTCAACTCCTGGTGATAGGGAAAACTAAACGAAGGACGGCAACAGGCGGGGGCAAACACCCGATCGGGAATTCGATCGAGGACTGATCGCACCTGACATCTACAGATCGTCACCCAAAGATCGTCACCCGCTGGCTGTCGTCCAAGGGCCAAGCGACCCCAGGACAGCCTGCGGAAGCGCGGAAGCAAGGCATCAAAGCAAGTGATGAGCGAGTGATGAAAGCTAATGATGATTGTCGCGAGTTGAGTTGGGCATGATGCGGACAATTAGCCGCTTCCATGAACGCCACAGCCTGACCCAACGTTTAGCGGGCAAAAACCGGCTTTTTGAGCGGTTTTGCTCGGTAACTGCTGAAGCCAATGACGCAACTGTCCTAGGGTTTGTTTCAGTCGTCGATCTGGGGCTGCTTTTGAGCCTGCGGTCTGGGGCGGAGAACCTGTTCTCGGATCCTCCAAACTCTGGTTTTACCGTTGCAAAATCTTGCGGGCAAGGGGGGGCAGCCTCTTGTTTGGGGTGCTCCTGCGTCTAGGAATAAGTGTTGTGACGATTTTTGAGGTGATGAACGGGAATTTTTTGCCGATCGCCCGGATCGATCGCCCCCTTGCCCCTTCGGCAGAGTCGATCGCCCTCCGCCCAGCAATCCCCCCAAAGACTGATGGCATAAGTTTCTTTCTTTTGGAATGTCTTAAAAAGAGCTGAGAATTTTGGCTCCGAAATGGGTCTCAAATCTTAAAGAATTATGAATTTATTAATTAACAATTGGAGTCAATCGGCATCAAGCATTAGCGGAATTTATACACAAAACAGCTTTTTTGAATCGCCAAAGCCTTCTGTTTTGATCAGAAATTTAGCGACAATGAAATGCGGGTTGAAGCGCTCAACTTGACCCCGCTTGACCCGACTTTTGGGCATCGGTTCCCTGACAACAGAACCGAACATAGCCAATTCGTTTTCAATACAAATCTCAATACAAAGCCAGGAGGGGTTGCTATGGATAGCGGAGTGACGATTGCTACGCTGTGCGGCATTGGTAGCGGCGCGCTGTGCTTGGTTTTGCCGGGGTTGATTGCCTGGAGCGCTCGCCAGCAGCGGGCTGAGGTGGAAGAGATGCCCTCGGGATCCCTGCGGTTAGAAGCGGAGTTAGTGGAAGTGGTGGCCCCGATCGACCTGTAATCCCGATCGACCTGTAATATTGCGCAACCCTTTTGCAGGGTGCTGGTCGTTGGTTTTGCCTGTCCCTTTTTTTCAAGTTTCCAGCCTATTGCTTCCCCGCCCGATCGGTCGATCGGGCGGGGAATTGTTTTCAGCAGCAAACCCCATCAAACTCACAGGAAAAATGGCACAAACACGATTTAGAACCGGTAGGTGACGCTGAAATAGACTCCGGAATCTTGAGCATTGGAGCCGCGATCGTCCAAATCCACCAACGGCAGACCGTAATCTAAACGCACCAGAAAATCCGTGAAGGGTTCCCACAACAGTCCCGCTCCCGCACCGATCAGAAACCGCTGATCTGGGATGGAGTTGGGGTTGTTGTCATGGTTCCAAACATATCCCGCATCAATGAAGGGAGCCAGGGTGAGGGTGGGTGCGCCAGAGGAGTCGCGCAGCAGGGTAATGCGATCTTCCACGGACAGTCGAAAGCCGCTATCGCCCGATCGCACGTTTTGGCGGAACCCGCGCACGGACTGCCCCCCACCGATCACAAACTGCTGCGAGGCTAATAGTTCATCAAAGGCCAATTGCACATCCGCTTGCAGAATCAAGAGATGGGTGGGATTCAGACGCTGAATTCGCTGAACCGTGCCATTCCAGCTAAAAAACTGCCCGTCGGGGTCGTCGCCGTCGTTGGTGGTGGCATCAAACAGGCCGGTTCCTAGGTTGAACTGCGATCGCAACAACCAGGCCCCATTGGGGTCGCGGCGCAGGTAATCTTGCCCAAACCGCAACACGCTGGTGATGCTGCGGCCGTCTTCGTCGGGGCCAATGCCAAAGGGAAAGCCCACGTCATCAAACAGGAAGGTTTGACCGCGCTGGTGACTGAATCCTAGGGAAAGGGCAAATTCTTCGCGGGGCGATCGCATGAGGGGCTGGCGGTAAGTCACTTCATAAAGCTGGGATTTGCCGCGAATTCCCAATTCCGCAAACTGGGGCTGCACAATTTCGTTCCAGTTGGGCGAGAACCGAAACTGGATCGTGCCTTCCATGGGGTTCACGGGCAGACGATAGCCAAAATCCAACACATCGGCTCCGTCTTGCCAGGTGTGGCTGTAGCTGAAGCTGGCTTCATCGCCAATGCCCGTCAAGTTGCGATATTGCAGGGCAAGGATGCCGCGTTCGGAGCCAATGCTGGGGGGTGAGTAGTTGTCGGTGCTGATGCTGCCGCGCAAGGCTTTGGCTTCGGTGACTCGGACGGTGAGGACGCTTTCGCCAGGATCGTTGCCGGCTCGCAAGCTGGCCTCGATCGTCTCTAGCAGTGGATTCGCTTTCAGCAGCCGCAGTTGGTCTTCCAGGTGGGCGGCGTTGAGGGGGCGGCCGGCTCCCAGTTGAATGCGCGATCGCAGGTAGTTTTGGCTCAGGCGCTGGGTTCCTTCGATCCGAATATCCGAGAGGTAGCCCTCAATGACGGCGATTTTGGCAATCCCATCGGGGCCGATCGTCTGTTCGGGCACGTAGGCACGGGAGGTGAGATAGCCTGCATCCAAATAGCGCTGGGTGATGCGGTCGGCCAGGGATTGCAGTTCACTGAGGGTGAGTTCGCGGCCCTCGCTGGGTTGGGTCAGGGCGGCCAGTTCGGCGGCCGAGAGCCAGGTGCTGCCTTCCACCACAATTTGCTTCACCAAAAAGCGGGGCGCATTGGGATCCAAGGGCTGGGGTGGCGTAATCGGGTTGGGCGAGTCGATCGCGGGGCGATCGCCTGGCAGGGGTTGCAGCGGGTCTGGGCCCGTTTGGGGAAACCGATCGCGGTTGAGGTCGGGAACCGGGCGGGTGTCGGGGGGGAGTTGGGCCAGCCGTTGGGGCGTTTGGGCGGCTTCCGGCTCGATCGCCCAACCCGACGAGATCGGCCCCCACAGCCCCCCCGACCAGAGCAGAGATCCCAGTCCCTGGGCGATCGCAATTCGCCCTAACGCCGTCTTCACGTTCGTCCGTTTTGTTGCCATAGCCCGTGTCACCGTCTGCGCTAAGTACTGTGCCGCCGTCAACCATCATCGCGATTTTGACATGCGGCTTAGTAATTGCCTAGCGATGGATCCTCACGGATCCTGCGTGATTCTAACGATTGACGGTGATGGGCATTTTTGTCGATTTTTGGGCGTTTTTCGACAATAGGAGGGGTGATTTTCTCCAAATTTCTGGATCGGCTCTAAAAATTCACCTGATCCATCAAATTGGCGAATTTAATTCAAAAACCCAATCATCTTGCCCTGGCTTTTGATATTCCTTGGGGACTGGTTTATGGCGCTGGGAATGGTTCGACTTCGGCTCCAACTTCGGCTTCTTCCAGCACTTGCAAGCGCACGACCCGATCGCCCCCACCGGCCAAGGGAACACTGACTTGCTCGCTGGAAAGAGTTCCCAGACAACTAATCAGGTTGCGGAGGTGGGGGGTGCTGGCTCCGCTATCCACCCAGAGCCGATCGGCCAGGTCGCGCACCCGTTTCCAACTGCTGTAGGTTTTGGCGATCGCCTGTTCCAGTTGGGCCGCTTGGTTCACCAAGTCCGCCGCCAAATTCAAGCTGCCGAGCCGCAGGGCTTCTTCCAGAGCCTGTTCTAGATCCAGTTCCGGGCGATCGAGTGCCGCAACTCGCGTGGCCGCATCCAAATATCGCGCCAAAAATTTCGCTTGGGCCGTGGCCTGTTTCACCGTTTCCTTATCCGGTTGGTCTTCAATTTCCTCGCGCAGGGCCACCTGATGCACCTCGGGTAGCTTTTCCATTTCCCGCACCAGGGGCGCAAGGTAGCGGGCCGGCAGGGAATGCTCGGCGGCTTTGATGCGAATGTTTTCGGGCAGCAGCTCGGAGGTGGCGGCCTGCCACTCATCGGTGAGGCGACGAACGGTGTTGGTGGCGATTCGATCGCCCTGATGAGCTGCGGCCACCACCATGTGTTGCACTTCGGCGGGGGCTTTGGCCGTGGCCACAAAGGCACGCTTGCTGAAGTGGCGAAGGGTTTCCGGTTCCAGCGCGTCTTGATCCATCAGTCGATCGGCGCTGTCGGCCAGCTCAATCAGGCTATAGGCTTGACTTTTGCTGATTTCACGATCCTTCAGCCAGTTCAGGAAGCCCGTGCCCCGGCCATCACCGCTGCGTTTTTCCCGATCGCGCACAATCCGCAAAATCCGTCCCCGCCAAATATCCGTTTGCAGGTCGAAGCGATCGCAAACGCGCCAGGCATTGTCAATTTGGATTTGGAAATCACTGAAGCTGATTTTGTCGTCTTCCGGATCTGGCAACTGCAAACTCAGATCCGTGGGTGGCTCCAAATCCTCGGTGGTTAGGGGCGGGCGGGCCACCGGCTCGATCGCGTCGGGGGCCAAGTCGGCGGGCATTGCATCGGGATAGTCCATGGGGGTGCGGGCGATCGCAACAGCCGGATCATTATGCGGCCGATCGGGAAGGATCGATCACCCTGTCGATGGCTGGATCAGTTACCCCATTGATTGGGCCGTCGATCGCCTCATAAAGGGTGTCCCGTTGGCGAGCCGGTCGGCCCAAGGCAGCGATCGCCCCACGCAAATCCTCCGGGCTTTGGCAAGTCCCGCCCGTGGCTCCGGCCATGGTGGTGATGTGCTCTTCCATCAGGGTTCCGCCCAAATCATTGCAACCCCAACGCAAGGCTTCGGTGGCCCCCGCCAGCCCCAACTTCACCCAACTGGGCTGGTGGTTGGCAATCACCGGGCCGAGGTACAACCGGGCAACGGCCATCAAAATTAGCGCATCAATCAGAATTGGCTGATCGCGGCCCACCCGTCGCCGCAAGGTCGGTGGCGCATCCTGGCCCACAAAGGGCAGCAGAATAAACTCCGTGATGCCCCGATCGCCCCGATCACGCGATCGTTGCTGGAGCAATCGCAGGTGTTCCAAATGGGCGATTTGTTCAGCGGGGGTTTCAATGTGACCCGAGAGCAGGGTGCTGGTGGTGGGCAATCCCAGGCGATGGGCCGTTTCCACAATCTCCAACCAAGTGGCACTGTTGATTTTTTCTGGGCACAAAATCCGCCGCACCGAATCCACCAACACCTCCGCCGCCGTGCCGGGCATTGACCCCACTCCCGCATCGCGCAGGGCCCCAATCACAGCCGCAAAGGTCAGGCCATCTTCTCGGGCAATGAACTGTACTTCTTGGGGCGAAAAGGCGTGCAGATGCAGTTGGGGAAAGGTGTCTTTAATCGATCGCACCAGTTGCAAGTAGTAATCCAGCGATCGCCCCTGATATTTCGCCTCGGGGTTCAGTCCCCCTTGCATACAAATTTCTGTGGCTCCCCGGGCCACTGCGTCGGCGGCTTTTTCCAAAATTTGCGCCCGATCGAGCCAATAGGCCCCCGCCTGATCCGCATCCCGCCGAAACGCACAGAAATTGCAATGCTGCTCGCAGATATTGGTGAAATTAATATTTCGGTTAATCACGTAGGTGACCGTTTCGCCCGCTTGCCGTTGCCGAAGCTGATCCGCCACCGATCGCAGTCGATCGCGCGGGGCCGAATCCTTGGATTGATAGGCCGTTTCCAGCAACACCAACCCTTCAGAGGGCGACAGCAACGCACCGGACAAAGCCCGTTCCAAGGCCTGGTCAAATGCTGCCAACTGGGCGGGGGATGGGGCGATCGAAGCCATCATAGGGGAAGCCAAACGCAATGATCGCCAGTTTAAGGGCTAATCAACGGATGGCTAAGGGCTAATCAACGGATGGCTAAAGATGGCTAATTTCAAGGCGATCGCCCAGGGCCAGAGCAGCGCAACCGCTCCACCATGTCGAACTCGCCCAAGATTGCACCCAAAATTTCGCCCCATCAAGCAGCCTTGAACCTAGCGCGTGTTGTCAAATCGCCCGAAACCTTGATTCCGCCGTTAGCTGATCGTGGGGGACAAGGGGCTTAAGCCCCTTGTTACAACAATTGGGACATGGAAAATCAATCGTTTCCGCCTGATCCGAGGAAATGACGACAGGCCCTAGCGCGTAGCTTCCGGCGGAGCAATGAAAGAATCCAGGGTTTCGGCCTCGGTGGCGGGAGCCGATTGGGGCTGGTCGGCCTTGGTGGGCGGAGACACCACCGCTTCACGATCGAGAATCACCGGCTTGAGCGGTTGCGAGCTGGCACCAGGAGCCGCATGGGAAACCCAAGCCAACCCACTAGCCACCATCACCCCATAGCCCGCGTAGAGATGCCAAGGCTTCAGTTCCAAAGCAGGGTTGGTGCTGCGATCGCGCTGCGACCAATCGGGAACCACCGCCACTGACTCTGTGCGGGGCAACGCGGCCGCCAATGCCTTGCCATCCAGGCCCAACGCTTCCGCCATCCGCTGCACAAAACCACGCACATAAATCTGCTCCGGTAAGCGGCTCAGGTCGCCGGACTCGATCGCCTGTAAATGGCGCAAAGGAATGTGGGTGCGCACATGGATTTGTTCCAAGTTGAAGCCCAACTGTTGCCGAACCTCGGCCAAGGTGCGACCCATGGCCCGCAAACTCTCATCCCAATCCATTGGATCCATCTCCGGTAGGGTAATGGCGACAACCGATCGGGGATTGCTCAGGGGACTGCTCAAGGGTTTGGGCGCTGCATCGTTGAGCGGTGAATGATTCAGCCCCGAATGATTCGGCCCTGAATGATTCGGCCCTGAATCGCTCAAATCTGCATCATTTAGCCTTGACCCGTTTAACCCTGCCTTCCGGGGCGCTTTGCCCTGGGGTGTGGCATCAATGATCGGCTGCTGGGTAGCGGTGTTCTGGTAATCCGGCGTGGCCCAAGTTCCTTCAAACACGTTCATCAACAACTCAGGCAAATCAAAAGGGTTGTCAGTGGGAGCCGGAACCATAGCGGGATCCGGCCAAAGACCAATCGCCCCGGCCTGTTGGCGGGCGATCGCTAAACCGGCGGCCGGGGCCATTGGTTCTTGCAGGGCGATCGGCACAGCCATCGACTGGCCACGGCGCAATGCAAGCCGCGCCGCCTCTCGACCCACCGTCACCAACGCTCGCCGCGCCGCCTCCGCCGATTCACCCAACAAATCCTGCAAGGAGGCGATCGCCTGCTGATAAACCAAACTGCGCGTTAGTTCCGCTTCAATTTGCCCCAACAAAACATCCGTTGGTTGGGTATCTGGTAACCCTGGCGGTGTGGCTTGAGCAAGCATGAAATCCCCTCCTGGCTGGCTGATCTACTGCTTCCAGTCAGTGGGGCCAGTTTCAGGAGAATTTCCAGGTGAGCAGGTTAAATAACGGCAATTGCGAACGGAATTCGTCAAGGTTGATGTAGCAACCGCTACTGTTTTTCCGCATCCCTGCGCCGCTGTGATGCTTCAAACCGCCGAAACGGCCGTCAGCGGGTGGGGGGTTGATCAACCGGATCGGGGTTATTCAACGGTTGCCGATATATCGCAAGCTGGCCGATCAATTCGCAATAGTGGCCCGTGGATCTTGTGTTTCAAGTTTGTTGTTTCGAGTTTGTTGATTTCTCAGGCTGCCACTTTTAAGTTGTGCCCCGAAACAGACCTTGCGGCCGCACCAGCAGCACCAAAACCATCATCACCAAGGCCACAGCCATCTTGTATTCCGTGGGCAGCCAATAGGTGCTGACTTCCTGGGCAATCCCGATCGCCAGGCCGCCCACGATCGCCCCGTAGGGATTGCCAATGCCGCCCAAAATTACCGAGGCAAACATCGGCACAATCAAAAACCAGCCCATGTTGGGGCGCACGGCCGTTAGCAGTCCATACATGCCGCCGCCCAAAGCCGTCAGACCAGCGGCAATGATCCAAGTCCACAGCACCACCCAATCCACGTTGATGCCGGTCACCCGTGCCAAGTCCACGTCATCGGCCACAGCCCGCATGGCTTTGCCGACCTTGGTGTTTTGCAGGAGGTAATGCAAACCGGCGATCGCCAGGGCCGCCAAACCTACCACCACAATGTTGTAAAACTTGACCTTCAGCCCCCACAGGTCAAAGGCAGCAACCACGGGCAGGTCATAGTTTTGGTTGTTGCCGCCCCAAATCAGGACGATCGCGTTGCGAAGGAACAAGGCCACCCCGATCGAGATGATGATCAAGGTGGTGGAGTTGGCCCGGCGTTGGCGCATGGGTTGCCAAATTGCCACTTCGCTCAGCAGGGACACGCCAATGGTTCCCACGGCTCCGAGGGCGATCGCCAGCCAAATATTTACCCCCGCGCTGTTGGCGACCCAAGCCAGATAGGCTCCGAGGGTCATCAAGTCCCCATGGGCGAAGTTTGACAAGCGCAAAATGCCGTAGGTGAGGGTTAAACCCACGGAGGCAAGGGCAATGATGCAGCCGACGGCGACCCCGTTAATTAGAAACTGAACCAGTTGCAGATCCATGAGCGATCGAGGGCGATAATGCTAGGCTGGGCGACGGTTGCCAGTGTACCGCTTGGCCAAGCGTCTGGAAATTAGCTTGCGCCCCGGCCGCGCTCTTGGAGCGTGATTATTCAATGTGGTTTCAAGGCCATTTCAACGTCATTTTCAAGATTTTCAAGAGTCTATGACACTGCAATTTACGGTTCCTAGCATGGCCTGTGCTTCCTGTGCGGCGGCCATTACCCGCGCGGTGCAAGAAGTGGATCCCCAAGCGACGGTGCAGGGCGATCCGGCCACCAAGCAGGTGATTGTGGAAACCCAGTCGGCGGAAGGCACGATCCGCGAGGCGATCGAGGCGGCGGGCTTTCCAGTGGGCTAATCAATGGCTTATTGCTGACGGATGCGGCGATCAGTGCGGGGCGATCAGGCGATCGGGATCGATCGATTAGCAATCATTGGCAATCAGTGGACTGGCGATCGGTAATTTGCAGTCATGGCAAGAATTGGGGTGACAACGGTGCAGAGCAAGCAAGCACACAGTCGATCGAGCCGACGTGGCTATGGGCGATCGGGTCAGCAATTCGACTCAACAGGCTCGGGCCGCTGGTGGCTGGGCGTGGGTGGGGCGATCGTCCTGGGGTGGGGGGCAATGCCTGGCCTGGCCCAAACGGCTCCCCAACCCCGAATGCAAGCCGCTAGCCTGAAGTCCGTTGCACCGATCGCGTTACCCAGTGCAGCATCCGGGCCCATGGGTTCTGAGTCCGCCAATTCTGACAATTCTGAATTAGCCGCTGAATTAGCAAAAGCATCTGAAAAACCCGCAAATTTTGGATCGATGGGTTCTGTGTCAAACGGTTCTGTGTCAAACGGTTCTGAATTCACCGGTTCCGAGTCCTTGAGCGAAGCCGATTCCCTGTTGCCGCTGTCGGTGATTGCCCAAGTGGCGGCCGGGGCGGAAACCAGCACCCAAATCACGGTAAATGGCCGATCGATTCCCAACAGTTGGGCCAGTTGGGCCCGCTGGAGCGAGAACGGCCAAACCCGCATTGGCCTATCCGACGGGGCGATCGCCCAGTTGGTGGGGGCTGATTTGCTGGATACCAATGCGCCTGATCGCCAGCCAATTCAGTGGTTTTCGCCCATGCCCGTGACCTTGGCAGCTCGGCAAATTGGTGCTTTTCGCTATTTGGACATTACCGATTGGGCCCGCGATCGGGGGTGGCAGTTGCGGCCCAACGGCAGCACCCTGGACATCACCGCCGCCGTTTCCACCCTCAGGGCCTTGCGCCAAGGCAATCAGGCTTGGGGCCCGCGCTATGTGCTGGACTTCGATCGGCCCACGGCAGTGCAACTGGAAGAAGACGGCAGCACCCTGATCGTGGCCCTCGATGCCCGATCGGCCCTGCCACCCAACAGCAGCACCCTCGACATCACCGCCGCCGGAAACCGCACCATCATCCGGATTCCCATTCCCAGCGGATCGCGGCCCAGGGCGTTCACCCTGGTGCAGCCCGATCGACTGGTGATTGATCTGCGGCCCGATTGGCTTCCCAGCCGCTCGATCGCCTGGGCCAACGGTCTCACCTGGCGGCAACAATACCTCAGCCTTGGGTCTGCCCGGTTTCCGGTGCAATGGCTGGAGCTGAACCCGCGCCAACCGGGTCTGCGGCTGCGGCCCCTGCCGCCCAATGCGGCCGGCCAAACGGGCATTGCCCCCCTTGTGCAAACCATCCGCCAGTGGGAAGCGCCCGCTGGTATCAATGGCGGTTACTTCAACCGCAACACCCAACTGCCCTTGGGGGCCCTGCGGCGCGATGGCCGGTGGCTGTCGGGGCCGATCCTGGGTCGTGGGGCCGTGGGTTGGAATGATGCGGGGCAATTTTTGTTCGATCGCCTGCAACTGCGGGAGCAAATCAGCGCTGGCAGCCAAAATTGGACACTCACCACCCTCAATAGTGGCTACATCCAAGGGGGCATCGCTCGCTACACCAGCGATTGGGGCAGCAGCTACAAAACCCTCAGCGATGGGGAATTAGGCATTTTGGTGCAGGGCGATCGGGTGGCGCAACAGCTCACGGGGGGCACAGCCGGCAGCAGCAATTTTCCGATTCCGGCCAATGGCTATCTGCTCGTGGCGCGATCGCTCTCCAGCGTGGCGGCGGCCTTGCCTGTGGGAACCACTGTGCGGTTGCAAAGCAGCAGCAACCCTAGCGGCTTTGACGGCTTACCCCAGATTGTTGCCGCTGGCCCGCTGATGCTGCAAAACGGGCAAATTGTCTTGGATGCCAAACGCGAAGGCTTCAGCGATGCCTTCATTGTGGAGTTGGCGGCACGCAGTGGCTTTGGACAAATGGCCGATGGTCGGTTGTTGGTGGTGGCTGTGCAAAATCGCGTGGGCGGTCGCGGCCCGTCGCTCTCGGAAATGGCGCAATTAATGCGGCAAATGGGGATTGTGAACGGGGTGAACCTCGATGGCGGCAGTTCCACCACGTTGGTTGTGGGTGGGCGGATTGTCGATCGCCCGTCCCGCAGCGCGGCCCGAGTGCATGGTGCGCTGGGCATTTTCCTCAACAGCCCCTAGGCGATCGGCGTTTTTCCCCTAGGGATCGGTTTCCCCGATCGCCTCCAAAACCGCCTTGGGAGCCAACCGATCCTTGAACCAAATCACCTTGGCGGGTAGTTGGCGTGCATCGAGGCCCGCCTTTTCTAGGTTTAAGCGCTCGGAAATGGCCAAAACCCAATCGGGGCGATCGGCCTTGATCACCTGGGCGAACTTTTTGCGCAGATAGTCCGGTCGCCAATAGCCCACAATTTCTAAGATCCACGATCGCCCATCGGGATGCACCAACCGAAAATCCGGAATGGCCACGCTGCCAGGAATGGGAATCAGGTTCACTTCGCGTTCCAGCTTCCAATCGGTTTTGGTGCTTTCCCAGCGCTTGGCAAAAGATTCTTCAATTAAGCTGTCAAAGGGTTTACCGGCTGGATAGTGACTGACTAAGCCGCAATCTGCCGTCAGTTCATAGAACCGTTCTTGGGGCGATCGGGTGAGGGGATCGGGATCCTGCAAGGTGGCCGTTGCCCGCCATTTCGTCACATGCAACAGGGCTGGGATCGCCTTTGCCAGCGATAAACCATAGCGCGTGCTGGCTTTGAACAAACTAGCGGGCCCATCCACACTAATCGTAAATCCTGTGTCTTCATCACCTTCAATATAGGTCATTAATTGAAAGAGTTTTAAATAGCGAAAGAGCAATTTATACTCACCGGGATCATTGCGATAGGCATCAATTTTTAGGTGACTTGCGCGATAGAAAATTCCCTGAACTTGGGACAGATTGTAGCGATGAATCAGGGCTTCGGGGGTGGGAGGATCAAACTGCGTCAAAATTCGGTTTTGGGGCAAATCAGCATATAAAGATTGCTGCAATTCCGAGGGCAAAACTTCCCGATCGCCCTCCATAGACAACTCCCGGGCCAACTGTTCCCAAACGGCCCCAGCGCGATCGCGGCTGGGAGGCTGAGCATTGGCCAAGGCAAAGACCCGCTGACGGAGGGCCAACGGCTCGATCGGGCTGACCACTTCAAAGGTCGAAAATCCCGATTCCAACAAATGCGCAAATCCTCGCTGCACTTTGAAATCTGGGCTAGTGCCTTCTAGTTCAGCCAAGGTGCGATCGAGTTGCAATTTAGGCTGACCCACGGCCGCTTGAAATTGGGCGATTGTGGCCTGGGCTTGGCTGAGGTGCTCTGGGCCCAAAGGCAAGCGCTTCGGGATAATTTGTTCGCCGCGTCGTCGATGAATTAATAGCTCCGATGGCAGCATCCGTCTCGATTCACCCCGATCGACTGTAATTTACTGTAATTTTTCGTCAATTTGTGCGATTTGATGCAATTTTGTGTGCCTTTGAACCGGCCACCCTTTAGACCGCCAGCGGCCCAAATTTTAACCAGCGATCGACCGGCATTTGACCACCAATCGCTCAAGTTTTGATCAGATTAAGCAAATTGATCAGCTTGATCACCTTTTGATCACCTTTTGATCACTTTGATTAGAATCTGATCAGCTTTGAATCGGCCGCTGATCAGTGGATCCCGTCAATTTGGGTTCATCCATGTCAATTGAAACGGAAAATTGCGGACTTTAACGATTTTCGTAACGAGGTGCAACCGGTCGTGAACTCTTTTGTCAGTTCCTGGCCGCCTTTCCGAAAGCGCGTTTCAATCGAAATACGGTTATTGGCTCCTAATCCCCAGCCACCAAAGGTGATGCCCATGGGAATCGCCACCGACCATCATTAGTGTGATGAGGGCGATCGCCCGTTTCGATCGCGGGAGGATAGACTATGAATTTCAACCTCGACTTTGGGCGCGTCATTTTGGATTTTTACCGCGAAGATCCTGACCTGAACCGCCGCTTACAAATTTTGCGCCAATGTCGAATTCGGCGGCGGTGGCGCACCTTGGAAATTCACTGTCCCAATCGATCGGTTGCTGAAAAATTGTTGGGTCTTTATGGGGCTTTGGTGGAGCCAATCACAGCTTTGAATGTGGCCCGCCATCTTTCAGTTTTTGCCAATGGCATTCCCTTCATGACGTTGCCTTTGGGTGATGGCAACGGTAGTGGTTTTCCCTGGCAAGAAGCTATTTAGGCGGGCACAAGATTCAGGGGCAATTGCCTTAGCAGTTTAGATCACCCATCTCAATCGCTGATCTAGGTCATCAAGTTGAATTGCCAAATTGAATTGCCAAGTTGAATCAGCAATTGGCCTAGATCATCTACATTGGCAACCGCTCGATTCCTTCATTGGAACCAATCACAATGAGCACCATTCCCTTATGCAGTCGATCGTAGGGATTGGGGTTAACTTGGATATTCTCCACGCCGCCCTTTGTGCATTGTTGAGCCACAGCCAAAACATTCACGCCATAGCGCGATCGCAGTTGCAGTTCTTGCAGCGTTTTTCCTTCAAATTCCTCAGGAATCACCAGCTCAACCACGCTATTGTTGGCATCCAAATCTAGCCGTTCCAGCACGTTGGGCCGAGTGAGCATTCGTGCCACTTGGCAGCCCATCTCGCGCTCGGGAAAAATGACCAAATTTGCTCCCACCTTATCCAGCAATTGCCCATGAATTTCGGTGGATGCCTTAGCAACCACGTAATTCACGCCGCCATCTTTGAGGTTCAGAGTGGTGATGGTGCTGGCTTCAATGTAATTCCCGATCGCCACAATGGCTGTTTCAAATTCAAAGACTCCAGCTTCTGCCAGGGCCTGGCGATCGGTCGTATCTAATTGCAATGCATGGGACACAATATTATCGTTCAGGGCTTGGGTGACCTGCTTTTCACCCGAGTCAATTCCCATCACCTCATAGCCCATTTGGTGCAGCGTGGAGCAAACAGCACGCCCAAAACGACCCAAGCCCAGCACCACATATTGTTTGTTCGTGCTGCGAAAATTGCGCCAAAAACTAAGGGAACCAAACTGCATTTGAAATCTCCATCAATCACAGGGTCAAGATGATTTAAAGCAAACCTATGAGGCGAATTAAGCAAACTGATTTGATCCAGTCGATCGAGCTGACCGATCAATTTCATCCATTCGGTGAGTTAGTCAGAGCGATCACGTCAAGCCAGTTGATCGAAAAAATGGGCTAATCGAGAAAAAGAATTGCACCAGAGCCAAATTATCCCACCAGCAATTCCTCTTCGGGATAGCGAATCACACTGCGAGCATTTTCACTAATTAAAGTGCTCATGAGCAACAGAATGCCCACCCGGCCAATGTACATTGTGCCAATGAGAACTAATTTGCCGCCAACGGAGAGCTGCGCTGTAATTCCTGTGGATAGACCAACGGTTGCAAAGGCAGAAACCACTTCAAAAAACAACTGAACAAACGGAATCGCCGGGTCAAATAGCGTTAACAGAATGGTGGACACCACAACCACACTGAGGGAACCCAAGAAAACCGCGATCGCCTTCATAATTAACGCCATGGGAATTTGGCGATTAAACAAAATGACGGAGCTTTGACCTTGCAAAACCGCTCGGGTCACACCGGTTAAAATTCGAATGGTGGTGGTTTTGATGCCGCCGCCGGTACTGCCAGGGCTAGCCCCCACAAACATCAGGGCGATGGTCACAAACAGCGCAGCCGATCCCAATTTTCCATTATCAATTGTGTTGAAACCAGCCGTGCGGGTGGTTACCGATTGGAACCAAGCGGCTAAGAGTTTGCCATTCCAACTGAGGTTGCCGAGTGTGGCTGGGTTGTTAAATTCAGTCACCAAAATGGCAACCGTTCCAATTAGCAGGAGGGCCAGGGTTGTGGTGGTGACAATTTTGAAGTTAAGCGAAAACATGAAGCGATCGGGACGCAGGCTAGCGGCGTGATTACGACCTAAGCGCGATCGCCCCCAAAAAAACACCTCCATAATCGCTTGGTAGCCAATTCCTCCAAAGATGATCAAACCTGTGATGGTGAAATTCAGCACAGGCGATTCCACAAACTGCATGAAGTTATCGGTATATAACCCAAAGCCAGCATTATTAAAGGCGCTGACGCTATGGAATACCGAGAACCAAATTGCCTGCAAATTCCAACCTAATTGAGGAACAAAAGCCCCCAGCAATAAAAATGCACCGGTTAGCTCAAACAGGAGGGTTGCGCCAATAATGGATTTCACCAGTTGCAAAACGCCTGAAATGCCGGGCATATCTAGCGATTGTTGCAGGGCGAGTTTATCCTTTAAGCCAAAACGACGACCCAAAATCAGCAACAGGAAAGTCGTGGCGGTCATATAGCCCAATCCACCAATTTGGGCTAGGAGAGCAACTACAAACTCACCAAAGAATGAGTAATATTTCCCCACATCAACCACTGAAAGTCCGGTCACACAAACAGCCGAAGTGGAGATAAAAAGCGCGGTAATCGGATCGCTCCACTGATGATTAGTCAGAGAAATAGGCAGCATGAGGAGAATTGCGCCTACCGTAATCACCATTAAAAAGCCCAGGCAAATGGTTCTGGCTGGGGTCATAAATTAGGCATTGCCATCAGCGAGTTTTTAGTTTTTGCAGAATACCTGAGGTTTGGGATTGTTGGATCAGTTGCGAAAAAATCAGTTGCGAAAGAACCGGCTGAGTCTGAATGCGATCGCATCAAAACCCAGCCCCGCAAGGATCAGGAATCCAAGGGCCAATCCAGGGGTCAATTCAGGTGTTAATCCAAGTGTTCACCGCAAAAAATCCGCAGTGCTCAGGATCGATCGCGATTTTTCCAAGTCAGTCACGCCAAGTCAGTCACGCCCAAATCAGTCGCGATTTTCTCCGAGTAAGTCATCCATCGCAAAGGCCCGCTTGTCGAACAAGGTCATGGCAGCAGGCATATGCACGGAAACGCGATCGGTGAGTCGCAGTTTGGTGGCGGCATCCATGAAGGTTTCGCTGTTCATCATCCGCCGGGCGATCGCCTCCACATCTGACCAGGTGAGACTGCTTTCAATGAAGGCCTGGGTGAGGGTAATCAACAGGGAGGCGTAGCGGTTGCCTTCCTCTTGGGTCATCATCGTGTGTGGAATATCGAGCACACGGTTAAACACCAGTTGCCAGGTAATGGGTTGGCGTTTGCGGGTGTCTTCCCAAAGGGCACGGTGATCCCAAATGCCGACGGCTTGGTCGCTTTGGCTGGAGATCACAAATAGGGGGGCGCTGGGCTGACGACGGGCCCGATCGAGCACCTGTTGCCCCATTTTCAGCATGGTGGCCAGGGCAGGCACGGCAAAACCCGGATAGCCGGGGCGATCGAAACTGTTGCTTTCGGCCCCTTTGCCCCAAGAAAAGTAGCCTTGGGTTTTGGAAACGAACAAGTCAACCACTTTGCTGCTGCTGCTGAGGTAGGGCGCAAACAGAAGGGCGCGGTAGATCTCCTGGGGGCGTTCTTGCGCTAACCAAGCAGCCAATGTGCCGCCGCCGGACAGCCCCCCGATCGACACCTGTTGGCCAAAGGTGCGTGCTTTGGCTACCCACTCCAACCCAAAGTCCTGATAAACCTTGGGGTCGATCGGGAGAGGAGGCGGGGTTTGGCTGTTCCATTTGCCCGCTTGCCCATGGCCTGGCATCAGGGGAGCCAAAACGTTGTAACCGGCCCGATAGAGCGCTTCCCCGATCGGGACAAATTGATAGGGCGCAGCAGTAAACCCGTGAAATAGCAGACAGACGCGCTGAACTGGGCGATCGTGTAACCAAAAGCGCGATCGACAGTCCGGATGCTTCAGGGGTAGCTTGGCCTCCAGGGTTTGTACCTGTTGGGTCACGCTGCCGATCGCTTGCCGATAGTTGCTGCTTGGAAGATTCGTACTCAAGATTTCCCCCCTCCTGGGCCCACACGGGGCCACCTGATGCCCCCGATTCTAGCTAGGCGATCGGGAATGCTCTATGGGTCATGCTCTATGGGGGCTGAGTCCGTCTTTTGGGAACCCCATTCAACGGCATTTCGGCGGCATTTCGGCCATGACCAACAGCGCCGGGGAAGCTTGTCCGGCCAATCCGTGCAACCAAGCCACCGGAACCAACCCATCGTGCTAGTATATTAAGTCGGTCAACCCTGGTTGCTGGAGTTCGCCCCACGCCGTCTCTGTAGGCGAATCTAGACCAGTGACTAGCATTCGCAGCTTGCCATAGCCCATCGTCGTGTTCGCTAGTAGACGGCCTAGCATTCGAGTAACCGGCGAACCTGTGAGCGGACTGCACTCAAACCATCACGTTAGCATGCCCACCCAAGAAATCTCAGCCATCAACAGCATTGACGTTGGCTTCGGCCACGACGATTTTGCCGCCCTGCTTGATAAGTACGACTATCACTTTAGCCCTGGTGACATCGTGGCAGGGACGGTGTTCAGCATCGAACCGCGCGGCGCATTGATTGACATCGGTGCCAAGACCTCTGCTTATATCCCCATCCAGGAGATGTCCATCAACCGGATCGAAAATCCGGATGAGGTATTGCAGCCCAACGAAACGCGCGAATTCTTCATCTTGGCTGATGAGAATGAGGATGGGCAATTAACCCTTTCAATCCGTCGCATTGAGTACATGCGGGCTTGGGAACGGGTGCGCCAACTGCAAGCGGAAGATGCCACCGTGCGATCGGCCGTGTTTGCCACCAACCGGGGTGGTGCGCTGGTACGGATCGAAGGCCTGCGCGGCTTCATTCCCGGTTCCCACATCAGCACCCGCAAGCCCAAGGAAGAACTGGTGGGCGAAGAGCTGCCCCTCAAGTTCTTGGAAGTGGACGAAGATCGCAACCGCCTGGTCTTGAGCCACCGCCGTGCGTTGGTGGAGCGCAAGATGAACCGCCTGGAAGTGGGCGAAGTGGTGATCGGTACCGTTCGTGGCATCAAGCCCTACGGTGCGTTCATCGACATCGGCGGCGTGAGCGGTCTGCTGCACATTTCCGAAATTTCGCACGAGCACATCGATACGCCCCACAGCATCTTCAACGTCAACGACGAAGTGAAGGTGATGATTATCGATTTGGATGCCGAGCGCGGCCGGATCTCGCTTTCGACCAAACAGCTTGAGCCGGAACCCGGTGACATGCTCAAGAACCGCCAATTGGTCTATGACAAGGCGGAAGAAATGGCAGCGAAGTACCGCGAGCAAATGAAACTGCAACAGCAAGGGGGCAGTGCTAGTGCTGCCGCTGAGCCGGTTGCAGAAGCAGCTCCGGAAGAGGTGGAAGAAAGCGCAGACGAAGCCGCTTACGCCACCGCAGCAGACGAGTAAGATTGATGAGACCCGACAGGCAAGGAGCGAAAAACCCTTGCCTGTTGTGTTTTTGGGTTAGGTTTTTTGGATTAGGGTTTCTGGATTAGAGATCAGGGACTTAAACGGCGTTTTTCGATCGCGTCTTTGGGTTGCATTTTCGCTGCATTTTCGAGTTCTGGTTTTTGAAGTCTGGTTTTTGAATTCTGTTTGAAATCTTGCTTGCCCTTGGTGTGGGAATTGGGTGGCTGAATCCAAAATTCAGGCCAGATCAACATTTGGGGGGGTAGTCTTTATGGGCGATCGCCCTTGGGAAAACCACTCGTGTTAACAGTTTGGGTAGATGGTCACCCCCTAGAGGGAATTGAGGCAGTTCTGTTCGACAAGGACGGAACGCTGGCCGACACAAGCAGTTTTTTGCGGCTGTTGGCCCAAGCGAGGGTCAAAGCTATTCAGTCCCGCATTCCTGAGGTGGACGATCGCCTGCTGTTGGCCATGGGGGCCGGTGCCGATCGCTGGAATCTGGCCGGGCTGATGGCGGTGGGAACTCGTGAGCAAAACTGTGTGGCGGCAGCGGCCTACGTGGCGGAAACCGGCTGTAGCTGGTCCACGGCGATCGCCCTGGTGCAACAGGCCTTTGCCGAAGCCGATCGAATCTGTGGGGACAAGGCGTTGCAAACTTGGCCCTACGAGGATACGGAATTTTGCCTGGAGCGCTTGGCGCGATCGGGCTTGGAATTAGGGATTTTGACGGGCGATACGCTGGAACATACCCAAGCGTTTCTGGTGCGGTATGACCTGGCCCAATGGATTCAGGTGATTGGCGCGGCGAACACGGGGCCCGCCAAGCCAGACCCAGCTAGTGTTTGGCGCTTGTGTGAGCAATTGGGAGTTGCGCCCGATCGGGTCTTGCTCGTGGGTGACTCTGCAATTGACATGCAGGCAGCGAGGGCTGCGGGGCTGGCCGCCGCGATCGGGATCGACCGCACCTACGCAATCCCCAACACGATCGTTTCGCGCACCATTCCCCCCAAGGCGATTGATGTTCAAGAGATGCGCAACCAGGCTCGATCGGAACTACAGGCTGATTTTCTGATTCAGAGTTTGGATGCACTTCAGGTTTCGATCACCTAGGTTTCGATCGCATAAATTAACAAATCAGTTCTCAAACCGATTTCAAATTTATTAATAAACTAATTTTTCAGATTCATTTCTCAATTAACTGCCAAGCCAAGCAATACATCGCCCCATTGATTCAACCGTTAATTAACCCGTTCAAGAATAGGTTTCATCAATTAAGCCCACATGAGTTCCATGAATTAACCCAAACAATTGATTGAACTCATTCGTGAATCATAGCTCTCAGAGTTTTCATAGAAAAGCGCAAGTACTAATGGTTACCTAAGGCAAATAGAGACCAGTGATATAATCGCTTCGCTTATCAGCAATCAGTCTGTCTCGCTGTTGGAGGGCCAGTGTCCTTGTCTCGTCGCTCCCTATTTACGTCTGAGTCGGTCACGGAAGGTCACCCCGACAAAATTTGTGACCAAATTTCCGATGCCATTTTGGATGCGCTGCTCACCGTTGACCCGAAGGCGCGGGTGGCGGCTGAAGTGGTGGTTAACACGGGCTTAGTGTTGATTACAGGGGAAATTTCCTCCAAGGCCCATGTGAACTTTGTTGAGATTGCTCGGCGCAAAATTGCCGAAATTGGCTACACCGATTCCAGCAATGGGTTCGCGGCCGAGAGCTGCTCTGTGATTGTGGCGTTGGATGAACAGTCGCCGGACATTGCCCAAGGGGTGAATGCGGCCCAGGAAACTCGGGAGGCGATGAGTGATGAGGCCCTGGATGCGATCGGGGCAGGCGACCAGGGCTTGATGTTTGGCTATGCCTGTAACGAAACGCCGGAATTGATGCCCCTGCCGATTAGCATTGCTCACCGATTGGCGCGACGGTTGGCGGCGGTTCGCAAAACGGGTCAATTGGCTTACCTGCGGCCCGACGGCAAAACTCAAGTATCGGTGGTCTATGAAGACGGCCGGCCGGTGGCGATCGATACGATTCTGATTTCGACGCAACACACCGCTTCGATCGGGGATATTTCCGAAGAAGCGGCCGTGCAAGCCAAAATCCGGGAGGATCTTTGGTCGGCGGTGGTGGAGCCGGTGTTCACGGACTTGAGCGTGAAGCCTTCGAGCGAAACCCGTTTTCTGGTGAACCCAACGGGTAAGTTTGTGATCGGTGGGCCCCAAGGAGACTCGGGCTTAACGGGCCGCAAGATCATTGTGGACACTTACGGTGGTTATGCTCGCCACGGGGGCGGCGCTTTCTCGGGTAAGGATCCCACCAAGGTCGATCGCAGCGCGGCCTATGCCTGTCGCCATGTGGCCAAAAACGTGGTGGCCGCTGGCTTGGCAGAAAAATGCGAAGTGCAGGTCAGCTACGCGATCGGGGTGGCCCGCCCGGTCAGTATCTCGATCGAAACCTTTGGCACTGCCAAGGTAGACGAAGACCAACTGCTCACAGCCATTCGCAATTGCTTTGAGCTGCGGCCCGCTGGCATCATCCAAACCTACGATCTGCAACGGTTACCGGGCGATCGGGGTGGCCGGTTCTATCAAGAGGTGGCGGCCTACGGGCACTTGGGTCGATCGGACTTGGATTTGCCCTGGGAAGCCCTGGACAAGGTGGAGGCCCTCAAAGCCAACTTGGCGCAGTTGTCGAGCGTGTCCTAGACCCGCACTAGGCGATCGTTACCAAGCAACGATTTTTGACAACAAATGGGGGGTGCTCTTGCGGCTTCACCCCCCAACACAGTTTCCAGTAGGGGCATACAACCGTATGCCCCTACCCCTTTATGCTTCCTACGGCGTAACCGTTTGGCCCCTAACGACCCAGAGCATGGAGAGCATGGATCGCATCCGTACAGCGCTGGGTGACGGCTTCCAGTTCAGCACGATTGCTCGATCGGGGTGGGTCAATCAGCTCACCAATGCGCACCGTCACCGACACCGGGCAGGGAACGTTCCCCTTCGCAAAAATCTGCTCCGTCCCCCACAAGCTCATGGGTAACAAAGGCGTTTGAGTTTTAGCCGCAATCAGCGCTGCCCCCAGCTTGGGGTTGTGAATGCGGCCATCGGGCCGGCGCGTGCCGTCAATGAATACACCCGCAGCCCAGCCCGCATCTAAATAATCCATGGCGGCTCGGATGGCTCCCCGATCGCCCGTACCACGCTTGACCGGATAGGCCCCATAGAGCCGAATCGCGGGAGCCAACAGCGGCACATTAAACAGCTCTTCCTTGGCCATAAAAGCCACCGGCCGGCCCGTGCAATTAGCCACGATCGGGGGGTCAAAATCGCTTGCGTGGTTGCTGGCCACAATCAGCGGCCCAGTCTTCGGCACCCGCTCGGCTCCGTAGATGCGCACCCGAAAATAGGAATGCAACACCGGGCTAATCACCGACCACTTCAGGAGATGGTAAAGCGCCCAACTACTGACAGGCTCCCGATCGCGCTTTACGAGTTGTAGGTTCTCAGAAACCAACGCCAATCATCCTTCCACAACAGTTGCTTTCTGGACATTGTTTCATGGACATCCCCTCCCGGCCCACCAGTCAGCAGATTCCCGAGAGTTCTCGCCAAGCTTTTGCACGATTCTGCCGCTCGTTACATTACTTAACGTCGCGATACACTGAAGAGCGCCTCATGGCCTGAGAAGAACACACCTGAAGAACCGTCCCTAATTGTCCTATGGCTCATTCAATTGTGACCCACACCTGTGAAGGCGTGGGCGACTGCGTGGAAGCTTGTCCCGTCGCTTGCATTCACCCCGGCCCCGGCAAAAACAACAAGGGAACCGATTGGTTCTGGATTGATTTTGCTACCTGTATTGATTGCGGCATTTGCCTCCAAGTTTGTCCGGTGGAAGGGGCGATCGTCCCCGAAGAGCGATCGGACTTGCAGCGCACTCCCCAGTAGCACCGTACCGGGCAGCAGAGCATTAGACTCAACTCCTCAGAGGGTGTCTGAACAGCCCAAATTGCTAGCTTGCGGGTCTCACCAACTGCCAAAGACAAGGGGCTTAAGCCCCTTGCCCCCATAATCTTGCCCTCGCAATCTTGCCCCCACGACGATTGGTGCTTTGCTAGTGTCCCAATTGGCCAGTGCCCCCCAATCCTTGCCAAACATCTCCTAAGCACAGGGCAGCAATTCCACCGACAGATCCGCCCGAATTCGGAGAGGCAAACCAGGGCGATCGCCCAAATCTTGAAAGGACAACACACAAGTGGAAGGGCCGTCGCTCAACCAGCCCCAAGACCCGCCCGCCAGTTCATCCGCCGAGGTTTGGAGCAACCGGCGAGTTTCTTGCCAAGCCTGAGCCAAAGCCTCCTTGCCCCCCGTGGTTGGCGTGCCCAAATAGGGATTGTGGTGAATAAAGCGACCAAAGAGCCACTGGCAATCGGCCGCATATTTTTGCGTGTCCAGCAAATGGCAGTGCCACACTTCATCCACGTCCTCGCTGGGTACAAGGGCCATGTGAGGATAGCGATCGATGGCTCGTAAAAATTGTAAATAGCCTTGTAAAGCTGGGATTGCACGCTCCATCGACCAACCCAACCCATGGGTTGCATCCGTGAGTTTGAACAAAATCGGTCGCCAGTCAATTTGTCGCAAGCGTCCGTGAATCGAGCTGGCCCCGTGGGAATTGTTAGCCAGAGGCTGGGTGCTCATGGTTTGATCAGATGGAGCGGTGGCTGGATCTGAGGTGAACTGCGGCTGGGCAACAGAATAATCACTAGCAATCCCCTGCATTGTCATGGGTTAGCCTCCCGTAATAATGAGCCAATGGGCCAGGAAAAATAAGCTGAAGAAAATGAACCGGAAGTTGCTCACCGGCAGTAATCAGCCCAGGCAGAATGCACCGGGAGTTATTCACCGGGGGGCATTCACCGAAAGTCGTTTACCGAAAGTAATCAGCCAGGAAACATGCAACTGTGGCTTCTATTAATCGGCTAAGTCCCAGAAACTTATGCAGACCCGTTAGGGGGGATCACCAAAGCGGCTGCAATCTTGATTCCATCGTCAATTGTTAATTAGCCCTCTTATTCCACCGATTCCCTCTCGTTCCTAGGAGCGGCAAACGTGGCTCGATCGATCAACTCAAACTCAATAGATTCCCCAGACTCCCCAAATTCCCCCGACCCAGCGGAGCCGGCGGATCCTGACCTGGCGCTGATCCGGCTGCTGCGCCAACTTCAGCCCCCCAAGTCCCGGAACCGCAAACGGGCCCTTGAGCAGTTATTGGCCCTAATTCCCAAGCTGCCGGGTCTGCGGAAAGATTCACACCCAGACTATTTGGAAGCGCTGAACCTGGCGTTGGAATATGTCCAAAAAAACATCGCTGCCTTTCGGTGCGACTTAGACCACAGCAGCCCGGAGTTGGTGCGCCGACGATTTGTGACCTGGGTGAATGGTCAGTTGAAGTATCGAATTATTGATCTCTATCGCCGCGCCAAAATGCCGCTCAATGCCCTCAGCTTGGATGCTCCGGTGGGAACCGATCGGGGCGATCGCGCTAGTTCCACATTGGGAGACTGCGTGCCGGCCGGGTTGCGCTTAGATGGCATTGAAACCCTGATTGAACAGCAGCAACGTCAAACTGTGCAGCGCCAAGGGTTGCTGGTGGAGCTTTATATTGAGCGAGATCCAGAAGGCCGCCTCAGTGGTTGTTGTGGCATGAAGGATCCACAGCTTAATTGTCAGTTCTTGGCTCAGTCGATTTTGTTGCAGACTCGGGGCGATCGGGTGGAGCGACAACCGCCCGAGAAAAAGGTGACTTGGCGTTCTTTAGCTCAGCAGTTGCAAATGAATGAACAAACAATTCATAGTCACTGGAAGCGACGGTGCTATCCCATGTTGCAGGCGATCGCCCAGGAGATTTGCACCCAGCCAACCCAATTTATGGAATTACTAGGCTTGATCACCCCCAAAACAGGAGCGCCGTAATGGACTGGGATCCACTTATCCTGTCTTTGGATCAGGCCGATCGGCAAAGGGCCTTGGCCCAAGCGGGTCAGGCGGCCAACCCCCATCAAGGACGAGCGGTATTTTTGGAAAGTTTGGCGATGGATGCATTGGGCCATCTTTGGCAGTGGTTGGCCCTTGAACCGTCGGGTGAGTTACGGCCGGTTTCCAGGCTGCCTGGCGAGGTGGCTTGTTTGGCCGTGCCGCAAGTGGGTTCGATCGCCCTGTTGCCCTTTGTGATGGAGTCCCAGACCGAGGCATCAGGGGCGGCACAAATCCCGAAGGTGCAAGACTCCAGCATCCTTGAGCCGTTGGCCATGCCGCTAGATTGGCCCGATCATGTGGTGGCCTTTGTGCCCGTGGGAATTAATGCGCAACTGACGGAGGCTTGGCTGTGGGGCTGGTTGGCCGTGGGTGATTTGCCCTTGCCACCCCATGCGCCAGAACGATTACCAGTGACATCGCTTCAGGATTGGGAGGCCTTGGAAACCTATTTGGCGCGGGTTCGATCGGGCTTGGCTTGGATTACGGAAGCGACGGATCCGATCGCCCGTCAAACTCGCCAGGCGATCGCTCCAAAGCAACGGGCTGCTGTTGTGATGTACCTGGAGCGGCTTTACCAATCCACACGCAACCCATCACCTTCAGAGTCGCAAATTCCCGGGAATTTCAACGATCGGGCAGTCGATCGATTAACTGAATGGTTTTCAACGAACTTACCCCCTAACCTGAAGCCCGATCGCACGGAAGGGCCGGGAGCCGATGCCGATGCCGCCAGAGAGTTGCCGGGAGGCCCATCACGCCCTCCAATGACCTATGGGCAAAAGTCATCATCCTTAACGCCCCAAGTGCGCGATCGCCGGAGTTCCTATGGATCGCAGCCAACGGCTGGGGAGTCGGAAACGGCGGCAGACTGGGAAACCTTGCCCCTGCGCTTGCTCGATCGGCTGCGACAGTTGTGGGATGAGCAGACTTTTGAAGATTGATGTTGATCTGGACAGGCCGGGCAATGGCTTAGGGCCCGTCGCCATTTCCTGGAGTCAAGCGAAAGTGATTGATTTTTCATGCCCCAGTCGTCGTAACAAGGGGCTTAAGCCCCTTGTCCCCCACGATCTACCAACGGTGGAATCAGGGTTTCAGGCGATCTAACGACCAGCCCTAGGGCTATCAAACAAAAATCAAGAGGAAGCGGAATCGCCATAGCGCAATCGTTCAAGCTGCTGACGCACCGCATCATCCAGGCGACTGCTCAGGAAGCGGCCGCTGCTGGTTTGGGTCGATCGCTGCCGACGACGCACCTGTTGTTCCGCTAATTCAATGTCGTGGAGCAATTGCTGGACAGACATCCACTCAGCGCCATAGCCGATCGTGGTCATCTGTTGGGCGCGATCGGACGTGGCCACAATCACGCGCCGACTGGCTCGATTCACTTCGCGGCTGTAGAGCGCACAGGCCCGTTCAATGTAAGTATCAGCCGTTTGCCCAAATTCCGTGTAATGCACCGTTAGGTGATCTGTGATGGTCTCCGCAGAAGCTCGTTCTGCGCGGTATTGGGCATCAAAGACCAGGTAGGTTGCAAACGCCCGATAGGCACTATAGTTGCAAAGTTGCTGAATCAACTCCCAACGGGCTGCCTCCAAATCGTCCCGTTCGAGGTGTCGGTGCATGGAGCGTTTTCGCATTTGCGACCACTGACCAATGGCGTTGTAGCCATCGACGAAGAGAGTCGCTTCATGCGATCGGGCAGTCACAAGCGTTGCCTACACTTTGCTTACAAGGGTGGTTCGCAAACTATCTTAATACGCAGATTCCCCTTCAACCGTATCGGCCAATGCTTGTCAGATGTCGATGATGGGTGGATCATTGCCCGCTTGCCTTTTGTTTTCCACCCATGGCCGCTTCCAACCACTACGAAACCCTTCAGGTCGATCGCACCGCCACCGCCGCTCAAATTAAGCAGGCCTATCGGCGTTTGGTGAAGCAATTTCACCCGGACTGCAATCCTGATTTGCCCAACAATGACCTCATTGCCGCCATTAACGTCGCCTACGAAGTGCTCAGCGATGACCAACGGCGTGCTGACTATGACGTGGCATTGCGCTATGGGCAATTCGATCGCCCCGACAATTGGAACCACCAGCCCTATGCGGCCGATCGGCAACGGGAACAACGCAGCACCACCGCCACGGAACAGCATCGTCAACAGCGGCGATCGCGCCAAACGGGCCGAGCTGCTGATGAAGACTTGGAACAATGGTTACGGCGGGTTCATACACCGGTTGATCGCGCCATTCGCGAAATTGCCCGATCGCTCAAGGGAGCTGTGAACGCCCTCGCCGCTGATCCCTACGATGACGAATTGATGGCGAACTTTGAAGCCTATTTGGAACGGATGACCACGGCGCTCGATCGGGCCAAGGCCACTTTGCAATCCATGCCCAATCCCCGCAGCACCGCTGGCATTGCCGCCAATTTGTACTACAGCTTGAACCACCTGGGCGATGGGTTGGAAGAGTTAGCCTACTTCCCGCTGAATTATGACGAAACCCGGCTCCACGACGGCCAGGAGTTTTTCCGCAATGCCGAAGGGTTACGCCGAGAAGCGAAGGCCGCTGTTAATCAGTTGGGGCGTTAGGGTTGGGACGTTAGGGTTTGAGCGTTTGGTATGCGCATTGCGTGTGTGCATTTCGTGTAGGTGTTTTGCATACACCTTATTTATTTAAAAACACTTTAAAACACTCATCTATTCAAAAATCACTATTCAAAAATACTACTCAAAAAAGCCACGAATGACCTTGTTTAAATGGGCCAATTCCACAGGTTTAGAAAGATATTCATTAGCCCCAGCAGCCAAACAACGGGCCCGATCGCCAGCCATGGCAAAAGCCGTCAAAGCAATCATTGGAATATGAGCCGTTTGGGGATTTTCGCGAATGAGTTCCATAGCCTCCAACCCGTTCATTTCCGGCATTTGGATATCCATCAAAATCAAATCGGGCTGATAGTCAATTGCCATTTCAACAGCTTCTCGGCCATTGCCAGCTCGCAAAAATCGATAACCTCGATTAGTCAAATATCGAGCAATGGTTTGGGCATTTTCAAAATTATCATCGGCCAGCAAAATGAGCGGCGGAACAATTGGCAAGTGGGGAGAAATTTTCAGCGTTGGGGCCCACAAATTCACCAAATCTTCTCCCCTGAGTGGATCAAGATGATCTGCTCGATCGCAATCCGATCTTGATTCCGGTATTGATCCTGAACCTGGCTCAGTTTCATCATCCAACTCAACAGGACTCTCAAGATCATCCGACACGGAAATCAACAATGCGCTGGGAAGGTCGATCGTGAAACAACTGCCGAAGCCCACCCGACTTGTAACGCCAACTCGTCCACCATGCAATTCAACCAAGCGCTTCACTAAGGACAAGCCCAAGCCTGTTCCTTCGTATTGACGATTCAGCGCTTCATCTAGTTGCGTGAAGGGGTGAAACAACCGGTGAAAATCTGCTTCTGCAATTCCAATTCCCGTGTCAATGACAGCAAAGCGGATGAATGGATGATCAGGGTCTGGTAGCGACACTTGCAGCGTAATTGAGCCACCTTCAGAGGTGAATTTCACCGCATTGCTCAGCAAGTTCACGATCGATTGTTGCAGCCGTCGTTCATCCGCCATCAATTGCAAATTTCCATGGGTTGGTATCACCAACGGCAGATCAAGATTGACCATAATGCTTTTCGCGATCGCCTGTTGTTTGACTAACGTTAGGCAAAACCGACAAAGCAGCTCAATATCCACTGGAGCCAGCTCAATTTCAAACTTGCCTTCTTCGATTTTCGATAGATCCAAAATATCTGTGATCAGAGCCAGCAAATGGCGACCATTCCGCTCAACGGTCTCCAGAGCATTGCGTTGCTCCTCCGTCACAGGGCCAAACATATCCTCCTTCAAACATTCCGTAAAACCCAGAACGGAGTTGAGGGGCGTGCGCAATTCATGGCTCATGATCGCCAGAAAATTACTCTTCGCTCGATTCGCCTTTTCCGCATTGCTGGCCGCTTGCAGAGCCGCTTCTTGGCTTCTTGCCAATTCATAGGTTCGCTTTTCTACCAACAGGTTCACCAAAATGGAGTTGCGAATTTGGGCGATCGAAAAAGCCCCCGTTAACCCCGTAATGAAAAACCCAGAAAGCAACACCACCATGGGTTCATTGGTGCTTAATTCGCGAATATAAGCTTCCGTCGCCCAAAACCGAATTTCCCAAGCTCGTCCCCCAAAGCGAATCATTTGCTCTCGGGCCATATAGGCATTTTTATTCTGTTGAGTTTCCTGAAGGTTGGACTGGTACAGCATTTCCGAAAGCGGCTGATCATACAGGGTAAATTCAATTCCCTTGGAAACTAAATTCCGAAAAGAAGTTTCCAGCAAATCCCCCACTCGGAAAACAACAGATAAATAGCCAGACAGAGATTTTTGCCGATCGGCTGTGGTGGTTGGCAGCGGCAATTCATAAACCGGTAAATAGAGAATTACGCCCTGCTGCTGACCCGTTTCTTGGGCGAGTTTAATTGGCGGTGTGGCCGTTAAGCCGCCAGAGTCCCGAGCCAGCTCTAGAGTCCGAAGACGGCGACTTTCTGACCCTAAGTTGAACCCAAAAGCACGCTGATTTCCATTCAGCGGTTCGATATACAACACGGGGTAATAGGTTTCTCGATCGCGATCGGGAATCAGCCGATTATTTTCATCTCGTTGTTGAAATTGAAAGTTCACAAAGCCTTCTTCGCGAATGTAGGCTTCATATTTCGCCCGATCGCCCCGTTTCACCACCGGATTCCAACCAACGGCTTGGATGCCTCGAACTCGCTCAAAATAGGGATCCGTAAAGATCTTGAACTGTTGCCGACTCACCGGAATCAAACCCCGATCGCGGTCAGCCGTATCAAACAGCCCTTGCAAACTAAAGAGAATTTGCGTGGCCTTGTCCAAATTCTCGTGTAGCCGTTGAGTAATAATTTCCGTATCATTTTCAAACACAGCATAGAGGCGCTGTCGTTCCGCATTTTTTGTGATTTGAAAAGCCAAAATGGTGGAGATTAAAACCAACAAAGCTGGCAAAATATAGGACGCAAATTGTCGATCACGGTTAGACTCACGGTGTAGCTTCAAGACAATGCGTTGGCGCTTGAGCATATACACGATGCCAACGGGCAAAACCGCCAAAACTCCCAACGAATCACCAATCCACCAATTCCACCAAGACTCCAAAAACTGAGACCCAGTGATGGAATGGCTGGCGAGCAACACACCATTGCCCACCGTTGCTCCCACCATGCAACTGATGGGCCCCGCTAACACCAGTAGCGCCAGAATTCCTAAAAATTCTTCTCGCCAAATGGGATGCTTAAACAGTTTTTGTAATAAAACATTGCCAACATAGGCTTGCAAAATTGCGCCCAGAGCAATGCCAGCTCCCACCAAAACAATGCTGAGATTAATCGTGCCGATCGCCCTTGTGCCGATCAACACATTCAGGACAAAAGACCCTAGCCAAATGCCTAAATAGGAATATTTTTTCCAATACAAGGCAGCCAGCAAGGCAATCCCCGCTGCGGGCCAAACCGGCGAAGCATAGCCCGGTGGAATGGCAAAATAGCCCGACAATAAGCCGGTTCCACAATAGGCAACCGCAACTACGGCTGTCTTTTTCCAGAAGTCTCTAACACATCGTCTAATAACATCAGAAAGTTTCATGGGAGATGAACAGTTCAGTGTTGATCGATATCCCCTCTTCCTGATGGCTAAAAACTCTAATGCTTTCGATAACTATTGATAGCGTTGGTAGTGTTGATAGCCGCAGGCTGAATCTCGACGTTTAGAATTTTGACGTTTAGACGTTCAGACGTTTATAAGATGCTACTTCCCCCTCAGCATTCACCCGATCGGTTCGCTAACTAGGCACTAGTGCTATCTGATCGAACGGGGAGCGAGATTGAATGACGATGGCTCCAACTGCCACGATCTTATCAGACTGACTCAGAAGCTGTTGGCGCACTCAGGATCCATATTTGCGGTTAATGTGCGCAATTCAGGCTCCTATCTTCGATTTGAGGCACTTTTTAGCTCAATTGTCGGGGCCATCCCAACTTTTTCCAAGGGGCTTCTAAGGGGCGATCGCCCAGTTGAACCATCTGCCAACGGTTTTCAGTCCTCGATTAAGGCACTCGGATTCGCCGATGCATCCACACAGACTCAGGGCTGCAATCCACAATCATCCAACCAAACCCAACATTCCCAAAACACCCCCCAAACCAATCAAAAGGGGAGCAGCAAAACCACTCCCCTTTCCAGCAAGATTCAGTTGTGTTGTTGGCTCGATCAAGCGATCGAGCCAAGGCAGGTTTAGCCGTTGATCGCCGGGGCTTGCAGGGCAACCGGAGCTTCAGCGCCAGCAGCCAGATCCAGCGGGAAGTTGTGAGCATTACGCTCGTGCATCACTTCCATACCCAGGTTGGCGCGGTTGATCACGTCAGCCCAGGTGTTGATCACGTGACCTTGCGAATCAACAACCGATTGGTTGAAGTTGAAGCCGTTCAGGTTGAACGCCATCGTCGAGATACCCAGTGCAGTGAACCAGATACCCACAACCGGCCAAGCACCCAAGAAGAAGTGCAGCGAGCGGCTGTTGTTGAACGAAGCGTATTGGAAGATCAAACGACCGAAGTAGCCGTGAGCTGCAACGATGTTGTAGGTTTCTTCCTCTTGACCGAACTTGTAGCCGTAGTTTTGGCTTTCCACTTCCGAGGTTTCACGCACCAGCGAGCTGGTCACCAAGGAGCCGTGCATTGCCGAGAACAGCGAGCCACCAAACACACCAGCAACGCCCAACATGTGGAAGGGGTGCATCAGAATGTTGTGCTCAGCTTGGAACACCAACATGAAGTTGAAGGTGCCCGAGATGCCCAAAGGCATACCGTCGGAGAACGAACCTTGACCGATCGGGTAGATCAGGAACACGGAGGTTGCAGCAGCCACAGGAGCGCTGTAAGCCACGCAGATCCAAGGACGCATACCGAGGCGGTAGCTCAGTTCCCACTGACGACCCATGTAGCAGAAGATGCCAATCAGGAAGTGGAAAACCACCAACTGATAGGGGCCGCCGTTGTACAGCCACTCATCCAAGGAAGCAGCTTCCCAGATGGGGTAGAAGTGCAGACCGATGGCGTTCGACGAGGGGATCACAGCACCAGAGATGATGTTGTTCCCGTACAGCAGCGAACCAGCCACGGGTTCGCGGATGCCGTCGATGTCAACCGGGGGAGCGCCGATGAAGGCGATGATGTAGCAGATGGTTGCGGTCAGCAGGTTGGGGATCATCAACACACCAAACCAACCGACATAGATCCGGTTGTTGGTGCTGGTGATCCAATCGCAGAAGCGATCCCAACTGCTACCACCTTGACGGGTGATCGTTGCAGTCATTTGTAAATGAATCCGTGTTGAAGAATGGAAATGAGGCAATTGGAAATTGATGAATTATGTCAATCCAAATTGCTTTTTAGATCCTAGAGACTTACCTTCCGTAACGTCCACGAAGTTGAATATATTTTTGTGAAAAAGCTTGATTGAATTTAAAGTAAAACAAACAAAGATTGAGTTTTGCAAAATCAACAATAAGCAATGTAAATGAATCTAAAGAGATCGTTACAAAGCAATGCCGCACAACGGAGAGAGTCGATCGAACGCAGCTCGTGATACTAAGCCGATCGCGCGTGATCGACGGCGATCGAGCGCGTTTGAACAAGTTTTTTAATTAAGTACGTTTGATTAGACGTGTTTGATTAGGCGCATTTGATCAAACACGATTGAACAAGATTGAAATTGAACAAAACCGAACGATCCGGCAGGTCAATCCCTTGCCGTCACCGAGCAGTGATCAGCTCAGGCAGGTTGCAAAAACCAAAGCCCCGTATAGGTCATGCCGGAATTATCCGGTTGAATGAGCAAGAAGTGCAGGTGGCGCACGGTGGACTTTCGAGACTCAAACGCAAGGCCAGCTTGGCGCAATTCCGAATCTTGGCTGGTGGCTAAAATCCATCGATCGCACAGGCCGGCTTCCAAGATTACCCCATCCGGCTCACCGGGCACGAAGCTGAGGGCAACGGGCTGCACACCATTGAGCCATTGGGCCAACGCACGCGATCGCCGCCCACCGTTCACCACAACCCCGGGAATAGGAGCCTTAGCAGACAGACCCAGGCGATCGGGAAATAATTCCGAAGGGCGATCGCCGTAGGGGATTGGCCGCTGGGCTAACTGCCGAGCCAACACCTCCGCCGACAAACTGGCAAACCCCCAAGAATCCCCCCATAGCGAGTCCGCCAGGGGCAAAGGTGGCGGCGAATTGATCGCCAAGGGATCGTAAGGCTGACCGGTGGCCGGGTCGAGCAGGGGGGACTCGATCGCCCGTTTTTGCAACCAATCCTTCAGCGCCTGGGTGCGGCGTGTGGCGGTCACGGGCCAACCCAACCGCGCAGCCGCCGCTTCCACCAAACTCAGGGATTGGGGCCGAAACACACAGAGCCGATCGGGCGGGGTAGCATTGTCACCCATAGCCGCCATCAGCCGCTCCGCTAACCAATTGGTGTCGATCGAGCTTTGGGGGCAAACATCTCGAAACACAAACGTTTGGGCCCGATCGCACAGGACTAATTCCCAAAGGGGTTGCCCTGCGGTGTCGGTCATGGGCCGACGATAAAAATCGACTTCCCAAATTTGTTGATTGATGGGTTGATTGGTCACCGGTTGATTGGTCACTGGTTAATCTGTAATTGGTTGATTAATCGCTGAAACCGTCGGAAGCACAACAAGTTTGAACTCCCAAGTCTGAAACACACAGAGCAGGCAACTTCCATGGCTCGATCGTTGGTGCTGGTGAATTCTCCCCAAGTGACCCGTAACAGTCGATCGCCCCTGTGGGCCCTCCTGTTGGGTGTTGCGTTAACCGGCTGTGGCGGGGGCAGCATGGCCAACAAAGCCGCAGCACCCATGCCCGAGGCCATGGCTCCCGCAGCGGGCGGCCAAGAGCGCCAGGCATTAGCCCCCAACGATAGCGATTTGGCGGCCAATGCGCAGTCGCCCCCCAGCCCGATCGCCCAACCGCAACTGATCAAAACCGTCACCCTGGCCCTGAAGGCAGATTCGGTCACCAAAGCCCTGGAAGCCACCCAAGCGATCGTCAAGGAAAATCAGGGCGATGTGATTAGTCTCAACGATCGCCGCACCGACACCAGCCGGATCGCAGAATTACAGTTTCGGGTTCCCGCCAACCAACTCGATCGCGCCGTGGCCGCCGTCACCCAATTGGGTTACCTGCAAAACCGAGCCATGCAAGCGGAAGACGTGACTGATCAACTGGTGGATGCCGATGCCCGGTTACGCAACCTGCGCCGCACCGAAGACAGCTTGCTCGCCTTGCTGCAAAAATCTGGCTCCGTGCGCGACATTTTGGCGGTGAATCAACAGGTCAGCCAAACTCGCCAACAGATTGAGCAAATTGAAGCCCAACTGAAAAATCTGCGCACCCGCGTGGCCTATTCCACCGTGAACTTAACGATCGAACAGAGCGTGGCTGGTTTGGCCGATGCCAACCCCATTACGGCCCAGTTGGCGGAAACCTGGGGTAAGGCGACGCAATCGGTGGGTCAAGTCACGATCGGCCTCTTGCAAATCACCCTGTGGCTGTTGGCCTACACCCCCTATTGGTTACTGTTCGGGCTGGGCATTTGGGCAATGCGCCGCTGGGCCCTTCGGCGGGCCCAAAATCAATCCGCCAACCATTAATTCACGACCAATTCACGACTCATTCACAGTCCTTGATTCATCAATTCATCGATTATTCACTCACCCATTCATGGATTTATTGGCCAATCAATGGGTTTGTCAATCAATGCGCTTGTCAATCAATGCATTTGTCAATCAATGCATTTGTCAATCAATGCATTGGTTAATCGGTTTCCCTAAACCCCGACACAGTTCGTCGGCAAAGGAACCGCAGTCAACACCTCTCGCAGGTCGTTGATGACGCGATCCTGTTGCTCTGGGGTCAGCTCTGGGAACATGGGCAAGGACAAGACACAATGGCCCAATTGCTCGGAAACGGGCAAAGATCCCGGCTGATAGCCCAAGTTGGCGTAGACCGCTTGTAGGTGCAGCGGCAGAGGATAGTAAACCGCTGTCCCCACACCGCGATCTTGCAGGGCTTGCCGCAACCGATCGCGCAGTTCTGGGCCGGCGCTGCCCTCACCCACTTGGATTGTGTATTGATTCCAAACGCTAGTTCCGCCAGCGATCGCCTGGGGCAAACGCAGGCCCGGCAAACCGGCGAGACCCTGTTGATAGCGCTGGGCGATCGCGGTGCGCTGTTGGTTCCACTGATCGAGCGATCGCAACTTAATTTGCAGAATCACCGCCTGAATGGCATCAAGGCGACTATTCACCCCGATCGCCTCGTGGTAGTAGCGTTGGCGCTGGCCATGCTCCCGCAACATCCGCAAATCCGCCGCCAGTTGAGGATCGTTCACGGTCATGGCCCCGCCATCGCCGCAAGCGCCCAAATTTTTGGTGGGATAGAAACTAAAGCAACCCACGTGGCCAATGCTGCCCACCCGTCGATCGCCCCACTTTGCTCCCGTGGCTTGGGCACAATCTTCAATCACCCACAGGTTGCTGGCCCGGGCGATCGTCATCAGCCGCTCCATATTCACCGGCTGGCCAAACAGGTGTACGGGAATAATCGCTTTGGTGCGCGGCCCGATCGCCCGTTCCACCGCGTCCAGATCCAGGTTAAAGGTCTCCGCATCCACATCCACAAACACCGGAACCGCACCCACTGCGCTCACGGTTTCCGTGGTGGCAATGAAGGTGAAAGGCGGCACAATCACCTCATCCCCCGGGCCAACACCCAGGGCCCGCAACGCTAAATACAGAGCATCGGTTCCGGAATTACAGGCCACACAGAATTCCGTACCCACATAGCGGGCAAAATCCTGCTCAAAGGACTCGATCGCCGCGCCGCCAATGTATTTACCGGAAGCCAAAACCTCCAAGACCGCCGCATTCACTTCGTCGCGAATTTGCGGAAATTGCTCCGTTAGATTAAACGCAGGAACGTTACTCACCACGCACACCACACCATCACATTGATTTTAGGGTGACATCCTTCCTGCCTTGAAGCAACGGGGCAAGGGTTAATCAATACCTGAACGAATGCCTGCACTGCTGAATCAATTGCTGGGATGGCAACGGAATTCTGACTATGCTATTTTATTCATAGTCGGTATGAGTTTAGATAAAGCATCCATGACCAGCGCCGCTTCTGCACCCAACACCGTTGAAAATGTCGTGATCATCGGTTCCGGCCCCGCCGGTTACACGGCTGCCATCTATGCCGCTCGTGCCAACTTGAAACCTTTTATGTTTGCGGGCTTCCAGGCGGGCGGTCTGCCCGGTGGCCAACTGATGACCACCACGGAAGTGGAAAATTTCCCCGGCTTCCCGGAGGGCATCACGGGCCCGCAATTGATGGATCGGATGCGCGCCCAGGCGGAACGGTGGGGCACGGAGGTGGTGACGGAAGATGTCACCTTTGTGGACTTGAGCCAGCGGCCCTTTGTGGTGCGATCGACCGATCGGGAATTGCGAGCCCACAGCGTCATCATTGCCACCGGAGCCACGGCCAAGCGGCTGGGGCTGCCCAGCGAAACGGAATTTTGGAACCGGGGCATTTCCGCCTGCGCCATTTGTGATGGAGCCATGCCCATGTTCCAAAACGCCGAGCTAGTGGTGATTGGTGGAGGCGACTCGGCCGCCGAAGAAGCGATGTACCTGACGAAATATGGCTCACGGGTGCATTTGTTGGTGCGATCGGACAAAATGCGGGCCAGCAAGGCCATGCAAGACCGGGTGTTGGCCAATGCGAAGATCACGGTTCATTGGCACACCACCGCGATCGATGTGGTGGGGGACGAAACGGGCATGACCGGCCTACGGGTCCAGCACCAGCAAACCGGCGAAGAATCAACGATCGCCGCCCGTGGTTTGTTCTACGCGATCGGGCACAAACCCAACACCGATTTGTTTGTGGGGCAGCTTGACCTAGACGAGGTGGGCTACATCAAAACCCGTCCCCACAGCGTGGAAACCAGCGTGGAGGGGGTGTTTGCGGCCGGTGATGTGCAAGATCATGAATATCGGCAAGCGATCACGGCGGCCGGAACCGGTTGCGCAGCGGCCCTGTTGGCGGAACGGTGGCTTTCGGCTCAGGGCTTGGCCCAGGAGGTGAAGCGCGACAGCACCGAGCCAACGGCGGCCTCCGTGACTGAAGACAAGCCGATCGTGGCGGATACGGAAGAAACTTTCAATCCACAAGCCACGCGCCACTTTGGCGGCTACGCGGTTCGCAAGCTTTACCACGAGACCGATCGCCCCTTGGTGGTGAAGTTCGTTGCCCCCGATTGCGGCCCTTGCCACATCCTGAAACCCATGCTGGATAAGGTGGTGGATGAATTTGAGGGGCAAATTCACTTTGTGGAGGTGGATGTGAAGGATGAGCCGCAAATTGCCGAAGGGGCGGGGGTAACCGGAACGCCAACGGTGATGATTTTCCACAACAAGGCCAAGGCAGCGGAGTTTCGCGGCGTGAAGCAAAAGAGTGAGTATCGCCAGGCGATCGCCCAACTCCTGAGCTAAGTTGCCATAAGGCGATCGAACGATCAGACCCAAGGGAGACTGGTGCGATCGCCCAAACCCGATTGGGAAATCCAGCGCTTGTTCCCCTGCAACAGGGTGTGACAGGCCCAAGCTGGATCCGTATTGGGGTGATCTACTCGATAGTGACCGCCGCGACTTTCCGTTCGGAACAGGGCACTCTCCAGCAGCGAGGTGGCCACATCCAGCAAGTTGCGTGTTTCCACCCACTGATGTACCGCCGAGATTGCGCGATCGTCCAAAATTTGGCAGGTTTCACCCGGCTGCAATTGGGTCAACAATTGTTGAATCGGCAAGTTGCGCAGGGTGGATTGGGCCGCTTGCAACTGGGCGATCGCGTCGATCAGGGTCGATGATTTGCGACAAATGCCCGCCGCACTCCAAACCAGCTTGGGCAAATAATTTCGCCAGTGCGCCAAGTCCGGCGATGGCTCAAAGGCGATGGTCGGCAGCGACAAGCACCGCTCGATCGGCAGCACCGACCCTTGGGCCACGGTCAAGTTTCGGAACTGGGCCCCAAACACAATGCATTCCAGCAAGGAATTACTGGCCAAGCGATTGGCCCCATGCACCCCGGTGCTGGCGGTTTCACCCACGGCATATAGCCCCCCTAAGGAGGTGCAATTGGCTCGATCGGTCGCAATGCCCCCCATCCAATAGTGGGCCGCAGGCGACACGGGAATTGGTTCCCGCAGCGGATCGATGCCCCAATCACGACAAGCCTTCAAGATATTGGGAAACCGGTGCAAAATTTGCGCTTCGGGAATGGGTTGTAAGTCCAACCACACCCGATCGCCCCCATGCCGTTGCAAGTGGGAATAGACGGCCCGACTGACCGCATCACGCGGGGCCAACTCTCCCGCCTCATGAAAATCAAAGGCAAACCGCCGCCCTTGGTCATCCACCAAGTGGGCCCCCTCACCCCGCACCGCCTCGCTGATTAGAAAGTGCGGTGCACCGGGAATATCCAAGGCCGTGGGGTGAAACTGCACAAATTCCAAATCGCGCAGCACGGCCCCAGCGCGATAGGCCATGGCCACGCCGTCGCCCGTGCTAACGCTGGGATTAGTGGTGTGGGCAAAAACCTGGCCGCCGCCGCCCGTGGCCAAGATCGTGGCTCCGGCCGCCAGCCACCGCAGTTGCCCTTCCTGCAAACAGGCAATTCCTTGGCAGCTTTGCCGATCGGGGGTCAGCCACAGGTCAATCGCCAGGGTTTCCGCCAGCACCGTAATGTTCGATCGCTCCAACACCCGCGCCACCAAGGCACTCACCACCGCTCGCCCCGTTGCATCCGCCGCATGGAGCACCCGCCGTCGGGAGTGAGCCGCCTCCAGGGTGACGGCCAACTGTCCCTGATCGCGATCGAACGCCACCCCCAGTTCCACCAACTGCGCCACGCAGGCCGGCGCTTCCGCCACCAAAAATTCCACCGCCACCCGATCGCACAGGCCCGCCCCCGCCGCCAGTGTGTCGGCCACATGCAACGCCACCGAATCATCGGGAGCCGTCACCGCCGCCAGCCCCCCTTGGGCCCAATCACTCGCCGATCGCGACACCGTGGCCTTGGTCACCACCGCCACCGACAGCTCAGCCGGTAAACAGAGGGCTGAATATAACCCCGCCGCCCCACAACCCACCACGATCACATCAAAGCGATCGACCGTTGGGCGCTCAATTTCCACAGCCGGCAAAGGATCACTCATCATTGGGCACAGAAAGCTAAAAAAAGCTAAAAATCGTGGGATTGCCAAGCAAAAGCGCCACAGCCAGCGATCACCGCCGCCAAACCGCAACAGACGCTGAATTTCTCGGATCACTGCCCGAGACCTAACGAGATTCAACCAGATTTAAGCAAAAGGCGATCGCGCCGGGAGCTAAACTACCGCTGCGCAATCGCCTTTAATAATCTAGTTCACGGATTCCGGATACGGGAATTCCGAGTGCGGGGCCCCAAACCCGATGGAGCAATCAAACCGGCCAAGCCGATCATCGGGCGGGGTGAATCACTATCTTCGGTTCCAATGGCAATATTGCGATGACCGGAACCCTTGATTAGCCCTTTGATTAGTCCTGGAAACCAATCAGGGGTAACCTAACGTTATTTGTAAACGCCATCGTTAATGCGGTGATCCCCTTCATTGAAGATCGGATCCTGTTCCGTCACCGTGAAGGTGCCCGCATCCAAGTAATCCTTTAAAAGGCTCTGTTGCCGATCGCTCAGGCCGCCAATCTTCAGCACTTCTTCCGGCGCACTGTAGGGCGCATTCGCAATAATCTTTTGCGCCAACGTCGGGTACAGACCCCGGTAAGCCTTGAAGTTGCTGATATTGGTATTGTTCAAATCAATTTTTTTGCCAAATTCCGTCGCCAACTTGGCATCGGCATTGTTTAAAGATGCTTCAGCCCATGCAGCCTGAGGATAGCCCGCGCCAATCCACGTGAGCGCGACCAGGGCGATCGCAAATACCAGGCGAACAAACCGTTTCATGAGAACCGGTACCTCCTTACAAGACACAGCAAATCATGGCGGAACCACCAACGCGATCGCGCTTCGCTCTCAGTTACCCATGGGCACCGAGACTGAGCAACGGCCTTCGCTGGTGAAAAAATCGAATAATATCACCAGTATCTCAAGTTTCGAGCCACCTGCGACCGGGCTGATGGAAGCCCCACCAACCTTTTTCGCTATTGCTCGCAAACAGACAAACGGGCGAGAGCCAGTCGAGAGCTAATTGTTGCATAGATTTTGGGCGTGCGATCGCCCATTCTTGGCTGCCCCCCTTAGGCCCAACAGGCTCCCGATCCTTAAACCATCGCTTCCGCCCGTTGACTATTCTTCAGGCGTAATTCCTCCGCCAAGAACTGCTGCACTTGCTCTTCAATTTCCGATCGCACAATTTCGCGATATTCCATGAAATGCTCAATTTGGGCGCAAACCGATAGATAGCTGCTGATGCCGCCGGGGTTATGCCGCCACATATTCCACAGGTTGCGCCAGAACTGCCAGCGCGTTTTCCGCAACGCCCCCTGCCGCCAACAAATGGTCAGCAATGCCCGAACCGTCACCCAGTTAATGGGCTTGCGCGATCCCTTGCCCTTCTTGGGATAGGTCGCTTCCCCCAGCAAGCGGAAGTGGCGATAAACCCGATCTAAAAACCGTTCCGGATCGTAGAGTTCATAGAAAGCCGCCACATATTCCCGCGCAATGTCTTCGAGGGGGCGCGTGGGCACAAAGTTCATCAATGTGGTTTGGTTGATGTTGGCCGACTTGCTGCGCAGCCGCCCTTCCCGCTCCAGTCGATGCCAAAGGGCCGTATCCGGCAGGGCTTGCAACATGCTGAACAGGGCGGTGGGAATTGCCGTTTTTTCCACAAATTGCACAATTCTTGCGCCCGCACCGGCTTTTTCCCCATCAAAACCGATGATAAAACCGGCCATCACCCGCAGACCCGATCGGGCAATGGCGATCACCGCCTCGCTCAAGGAATCTCGGGTATTTTGATGCTTTTGGGTCAGGGTCAGGCTTTCCTCATCGGGCGTTTCAATGCCCAAAAACACAGCCCCAAAATTGCACTGCACCATCATATCCATCAGTTCTTGATCCTGAGCCAAGTCCACCGAAGCTTCCGTGGCAAAGGAGAAGGGATATTGATGCTCCACCATCCAAGGCAACAGCTCTTTTAGGAACAGCTTCACATTGCGTTTGTTGCCAATGAAGTTGTCATCCACCATGAAGATGCTGCGCCGCCATCCCAACTCATACAGGTAGTCCAATTCTCGCAAGAGTTGTTGAGGCGTTTTGGTGCGCGGCTTGCGACCATAGAGCACAATAATGTCGCAGAATTCGCACTGGAATGGGCAGCCCCGCGAAAATTGCACCGACATTTCCGCATAAGCATCAAATTCCAGCAGGTCGAAGCGCGGAATGGGCGTTTCGGTTACGTCGGGCTTCACCCCGTTGGCGCGGAAAGTGCCCGCTAGCTCGCCTCGTTCGATCGCCTCCACAAACAGGGGCAGGGTAATTTCCCCTTCATCCAAAATCAGATAATCGGCCCCCACATCGCTCACTTCCTGCGGCAGGGCCGTGGCATAGGGGCCGCCCACGGCAACCCGTTTGCCCCGTTGTTTTGCGGCTCTGATGCGATCGAGCAAATCATCTTTTTGCACAATCATCGCCGACAAAATCACCAAATCAGCCCAATCCCACTCCGCTTCGGTGATGTCACGGACATTACAATCCACCAGCTTAAAATTCCAGCTTTGGGGCAAAAGCGCCGCCACCGTCACCAATCCCAAGGGCGGGAGCATTGCCTTGCGATCGAGCAAGGCTAGGGTTTTCTCAAAGGACCAAAAGCTTTTCGGAAAAAGAGGATATAGCAGCAGGACGTTCATCAAAAACTCCAGGAATGATCATTCCTTATGGTTGTTTTTTGGATCGCTGTTTGAAAGAAATCAGTGACTCAAGCCAGTAAAATTTGCCAATAGTTGCCAATAGTCGATTCTTTGTCCCATTGCTTGGATGCAAAACCCAACAAAATTTCATTCCACTATAGCAACAGAAGCCCAAAATCATGGTTAGGGTCGTGTTGAGTAATACCGTTTGCGCCCATGGGATTGCACCGACATTACATCCCTAGGTGTTGGTGGAGATTGGCCAAAGTTTTGAATCTCGATCGAGAACAATTGACCAACGATCGGCCCTAGGATTTTCCACACGGTCCTGGTCTTCATCTCAATTCGCCAGTTAGACCAAACTTGGGTCAAGGGAGGCAATTGATTGGATTTTAATTTGGATTTTAATCAAGTTGAATTTTAAAAATCCAGTTCCAGGGATCGATGATGGGCGGTTAAAAACCGATCAAGATTGTCGTAGGTGGCGGCATAGGTGACGCTTTCGGTGTCATAGCCCTTGAGGTTTACGCGATATTCCTGAAAAATCTCGCAGGCAGAGCCATTCAAGGCACAGAGATACTGGTAGGTGGTTTTCCCGATCGCCACATCCAGTTGCAATTCCTTGGTGCAAGACTCCAACCGAAAGGCAGCGTTCACCGTGTCGCCCAGGGCGGTGTAATCAGGGCGATCGTTGCTGCCGGTGTTGCCAACCATGGCATAGCCCGTGTTGGCCCCGGTACCAATTCGCAACGGAAAGGGCAAAGGATAGTGCAAATGCAAGTCGCGGGTCATTTTTTGCAGTGCATTGACCGCCTCAAAAATTTGCAGCACTTCCCGGGGACTCACTTCCTGTTCCCCGTGAATCCACACGGCCATCACAGCATCGCCGATATATTTATCCACCCAACTGCCGGATTCACGGATGATGTTGCCCGCTTGGCGAAACCAAGTCCCGATCGCCTCCGAGAGGACTTTTTCGTCCGTTTGTCGGGTCAGCCCCGTGAAATTCCGAATATCAGCCACCAAAATCGTGATCAGCCGTCGCACATGGAGCGTTGCAGTCACAGAAAATTCAAAACTATCGCTGGTGCTGTAGTCCCGATCGTGGGCGGGCGCATAAAAATCCAGTTCCGTTTGGCCAAAGGTCAGGCGATCGCCGCTTTGCAGGGTGACGGGAATGCTCACCCGGCGGCCATTCACGAAGGAACCATTGCGACTTCCCAGATCAATCAAATAGAACGCGCCATCCTCCATGCACTGGAGCATGGCATGGTTGCGCGAGATCCAAGGATCGCCCAGCACAAAATCATTGTCTGGGCTACGACCGATCGTCCAGCAAGCGCTACCGACAAGGGGTAAGTACCGGCTGCCGGATTCGGTTCTCAGAATTAAATGCGGACAGGGCTGGAGCGTAACCACGCGCGCACAAGTGAAAGTCCTGGAGACTAGGTGTTGTTTTAGTCCGGCACAATATACACCGCCATTGACAGCTCCTCCGTACAGCCTGTGCAGATTTTGGGCTACGCCACGGTTGGGGCCAACGGGGCCGATTAGGCAAATTAGGCAAACAGGGCACTCAGCCAGAATAGGCCATCGACAAAGAGAGTGCCCAACAGGGCCGCACTAAACACCATCCAGCCAGCATCCTGGGATCGCTTAGCCCACCAACCCGCGCCCAGGCCAGCAAACAGCAACGTACCCGCCAGCAACGCGGCCCAGCCCAGGCCAAAGGGGGTGTGCATTTTGGCTAAGGCTCCGTGCAGGATCGGGGCAACGGTGTGAAGATCGGCACTTTCGGCGGCGATCGCCTCGCGCCAGGCGGGCATCAAATCCACGCAATAGAAATAGCTATCGGTGATGGCGGTTCCCAACAAGGAGCCGAGATAGAACAGGCTGCCAATGCGTCCCCAGCTTGATCGCACGGAGATTAGCGCCAGGGGCAGGGCGATCGCCTCCATGGGCAGGTGAACTGTGGGTTCCCAACGCAACCAGCCCCAATAGAGCGAACCCGCCAGCCAGCTCCAGCTAAACCCCACCAACAGGTCGCCCCAAACCCGCCACTTGGGCGACTCCAGCCACCGGGCCCCCAACAGGCTCCAAAGCAGGGTGAGGGCGGTGCAAAGGATGGGGAACGATCGCACCAAGGGGGCTTCCACAAACACGGGGCCCGACACCAGGAACAACCCCGCCACAAACATCCAGCCCAAGGCCACGGGCGATGGGCTGGCGATCGGCGGGGCAGGGGGAATCAGGGTTGTCTCATCAGGGCAATCACTAGCCGAGGCATCCGCCGCCAAATTCGCGGACATCAAACGACCGGGGCCAGCCGATCGACGAAACGGCGTAATGGCGCTGGCAGAGGAGGGATAGGCAACCAAAATGAGAAAACCTGCGACTTTGGTTAGGTTTATTAATTTTTATCTTTAGTTTTCTTAACATACCATAGCCCCCACGGTGCATCACCGATAGCAGTTGGTTTTCGGGATGCGGCAAAATCAGCCACAATATCAGCCGCGATTGGAATGATGGCGGAGGAACGCCGTTGGGTAGCATGGCAAGGAAGGCGGATTGCGAATCAAGGACATCGTATTCAGTCCTTAGCATCAGTCCTTAGAAATCCAGCAGAAATTCAGAACAGTGGTTGAGGGTGCTGAGCATTTTCAGGCATGGTTGGGGCCAATCAGGTTTAACGATGGGTAATTCACAGCAAGGGCGATCGAGCAGCAAAGGACAGAGTCAAATCAAGCGGGTTTACCGCTGGTGGGCCGGAATGGGGCTGGGGGTTTGGCTGGTGGGCTTGGGGGCTGCGGCCCAAGCGGCTGACCCAACGGTTCCGGTGAGTGATGGTGTGAGCTGGCTGGAGGCGATCGGCCTGGGGCTGGTGCAAGGGCTAACGGAATTTTTACCGATCAGCAGCACGGCCCACCTGAAGGTTGTGCCCGTGGTGCTCGGTTGGGGCGATCCGGGCGTGGCCTATACGGCGGTGATCCAACTGGGGAGCATCGCGGCGGTGCTGACTTATTTTTGGGCAGATTTAACGGCCCTGGCGATCGGGTCAGCCCAAGCCATTTCCCGCAAGGATTGGGGCGATCGGCAGTTTCGGATTGCCCTTGGCATTGGTCTGGGAACGTTGCCCATTGTGGCTGGCGGCTTAGCAATTAAGAAATTCATCCCCGATTTTGACAATTCCCCGCTCCGGAGCTTGGGAGCGATCGCGATCGCCTCGATCGTCATGGCCCTGCTGCTGGGTTTAGCGGAAGTGACCGGCAGCCGCCACCGCCACTACAACTCCCTGGGGTTGAACGATGGATTAATTTTAGGGGCGGCCCAAGCCCTGGCCCTGATTCCCGGGGTCTCGCGATCGGGATCAACCCTGACGGCGGGCCTGTTGTCCGGCATCGATCGGGCAGCGGCGGCGCGTTTCTCCTTTCTGCTGGGCATTCCCGCCATTACCCTGGCGGGGTTGGTGGAACTGGTGGGTGTTTTGAAAGAAGGGTTGCCGGCCGGTGCGGGGTTGTCGCTAACGGTGGGCGTTGTGGTGGCGGCGGTGTCGTCCTATGCGGCGATCGCTTGGTTGCTGAAGTTTTTGCAGACCCAAAACACTTGGATTTTCGTGATCTATCGATTGATCTTTGGGGTGGCGATTTTGGGGTCGATCGGGTTTGGGTGGCTGCCCAATCAATAATTGGTTTCTATTGCCAAGGTGGCCTTGACCTGTTTTAGGCGATCGAGCAAGGCCAGGGGCAATTGAAATTGATTTAAGCTGTCGCGGCGTTCAGCCCTGGTACTCGGGGCGGGGCCATGGTAGTCACTGCCGCCCGTGGCCAACAATCCATAGCGATCGCACAGTTCCAAAAGGCGCTTTTGCTCCGTCAGGCTGTGGTTGGGATGATAAACCTCCAAGCCCAACAGCCCCGCCGCCACCAGTTCCGGCAAGGTGTCTTCCACATTGCCCCCACGAAACAGGTAAGGATGGGCCCAAACGGGCACGGCCCCAGCAGATCGGAGCAGGTTCATGCCCTCCACGATCGAAAATTTGTCGTATTGCACATGGGCCGGGCGATCATCCCCCAAAAATCGGGTAAACGCTTCCTGAGCCGACGTGACATGGCCCGCCGCCACCAGCGCTTGGGCGATGTGCGGTCGGCCGGGAGCCATGTTGCCGGGTAATTCCGGCAGCTTGATCGGGTAGCCCAACTCCGCCAGCTTTTCCGCCATGCGTTGGGCCCGCTGGCGACGGCCGGCCAAGCGCACGGCCAGCGGTTCATGAATTCGATCGCGATCGGGATAAAACCCCAAAATATGGAGCGATCGCCCGTTGTGAACTACGCTCAGTTCCAACCCCGGCACAATTTCGAGCCGATCGCCCGCCGCCTCGATCGCCTCATCCAAACCAGCGCAGGTATCGTGATCCGTAATGGCCAGGGCCCGCACCCCCGCTGCGATCGCCGCCGCCACCAACTCCGTCGGAGTCAGCGTGCCATCGGAAAACGTCGTATGACAATGCAATTCCAGCAAAATTTCCTCCTGCCCCTTTTGCCCATTCCTGTCTAGATTCTGATCCAGATCTGATCCAGGTCAGAATCCGAATCTTTCTGACTCTTAGCTACTCCCGGCCCAGTCCCCGGCAGTCGTCGCCAAACCTGAGACAGGCTTCGGGGTATCTGTTACAAATCTTCACCAAAGCTGCCACCGATCGACACCCCCGACCAAGGCCTTTTGTGGAGGATCTGGGATCAGCAACAGCCCTCTGAATCGATCGCCCCTAAGTAAACCCAAGCCAACGATTTCCCGATTGACGAAAACCGACTGGGCAATGGTTTGGCCCCATTTTTGCTAAGGGGTCTCGGCCCATTCCAGCCCCGGGCGATCGCCCCAATCAGGGGTCAATTCGCCCGAAGGTTTTGCCGCGAAAAAACTTTGGTAGAGTGGAAACGATATTCCGATACTCTCGATATTATGAGCGTAGTTAGCCAAGTCATTCTGAAAGCCGACGATGAGCTTCGCTACCCTAGCAGTGGCGAGCTTAAGAGCATCTCGGAATTTTTAAAAACCGGCGAGCAGCGTATTCGGATTGCCCAAACGCTGGCCGACAGTGAGAAAAAGATTGTGCAAGAAGCCAGCCGCAAGCTGTGGCAACGTCGTCCGGACTTTATTGCTCCCGGCGGCAATGCCTATGGCCAACGGGAGCGGAACCAGTGCCTTCGGGACTATGGCTGGTATCTGCGACTGGTGACCTACGGCGTGTTGGCGGGCGACAAAGAACCGATCGAAACCATTGGTCTGGTGGGCGCACGCGAAATGTACAACTCCTTGGGTGTCCCGCTGCCGGGGATGGTGGAAGCCGTGCGTTGTCTCAAGGAAGCCACTTTGGGCCTTCTGAGCACCGAAGATGCCGCTGCCACCGAGCCTTACTTCGACTACATCATTCAGGGAATGGCGGCCTAGGGCCGTCCCTTCAGAGACCAAAAACCCATGAAATTTGGTTTGCGTTCAAGGTCGTTTTCGGGCGATCGCGGTGGGCGCAGGCTGCAATCACAGGGGGTGGAGATGTGGGCTGCATCTCTACCCCTTTGCGTGTCTGAGGCTGGCTGAAACGGCTGCTCTCGGCCCACATCTGACCAAACAGAACGCTAGCAGCAATCCGGCTTGAGCAAGAATTAGAACCAAGAATTCAGAAATTAGAAATCAAAAATTGGAAATCAAAAATCAGGTGTTTGTCCCCTGTAGGTGCAATTAGGCGATGGTTTGTGGATTTTTGAACTTGTGCAAACCGGCGGGCTTCACGTCCCACGATTGCGTGGCCAAAGTACGGCGGCTGACGCGGTGCAAACGGACGGGCCATGGGGGCACGTTGGATCCGGCCGCGATCGGGGTGTTGCCGATCGCCCTGGGGCCCGCCACCCGTCTGTTGCAATTTTTGCCGGGGGCCAAATCCTACGCAGCCACGGTTCGCCTTGGCATCACCACCACCACCGACGACCTGGAAGGGGAAGTGCTGACGGCGCGATCGCCCGAGGCCTTAACCAGCCTCACCTTAGAAGCCATTTCCAGCCAAATATCGCAATTCATTGGCCCCATTCGACAGATTCCCCCCCAATACAGCGCTATTCAGGTGGATGGGCAGCGGCTCTACGATTTAGCGCGACAAGGTAAGACCGTGGAAGTGCCGGAGCGACAAGTGCAGATCGATCGAATCACGATCGAGGCTTGGCGACCAGGAGCCGAGCCGGAGTTGGACTTAACCATCGACTGTGGCCCCGGAACCTATATCCGCTCGATCGCCCGAGATCTGGGCGCGGCCTTGGGCGTGGGGGGCACGTTGGCCCATTTGAAACGAACGGCCAGCGGCGGCTTCACCTTGGAAAACAGCCTGACACTGGAGCAATTGGAAGCGGCGATCGGGCAAGGGTGGCAACCGATCGACCCAGCCTTGGGCTTGACCCATCTGCCCACGGTAACCTTGGCGGAAGAGGCCGTGAAGCGCTGGTTTTTTGGCCAAGCGATCGCCCTCGCGGAATGGCCCCCAATACCGCAATGCGGCGCATCCCTCAAGCAGGAGCAAACCGACCCGATCGCCCGTGTTTTGGATCAGTCCGGTCGGTTGTTGGGAGTTGGGGCCCTAACAACGGGGGAGGCGGGGCCGCTATTGGCTCCGCGTGTCGTCTTGCCAGCCGATTGAAATGCCACGGGCCCGATGGCGACACAGGCCATGCAGGGCCACTGGCAGAACATAGCCAAACCACTTCAAAACCAATCAGCTTCGGGATCGGAATCTGTGCCAGAATTCATGCCGGAATCAAGGCCGGCCTGATTAACCGAGGGGAATTGTTTTTCCAGGGCAGCCCAGTCCATTTCGGAAGCCGGCCGATCGGTCGTCAGTTGCCCTTGCGTTAACACCCAACAGCGGGTGGCGATCGGGGCAGCCCTCAGGCCAGTGATCGTGGTGGCGGTGCAAACAACTGCGGCGGTTTGGGAGCTGAATGCTTGATTTTGCAGCAGGTTTTGCAGGCGATCGCTCTGTTCCTTGGTTAAGCCCTCAAACCCGTCACCCAACAGCAACACCAACGGTTGCAACAAACTAGCCCGCGCGATCGCCACCCAATGTTGCTCGGCGGCGGTCAGTTGAAAGGCTTGGCGGGTTAGCCAACTGGCGGGAATCCCAAAGCGATCGCAGGTTTCCTGAATGGCCGCCTCGATCGCCCGGGAGTCTTGGCCCAGCAACGCCAGGGGATAGGCGAGGGTTGCCGCCACCGTCGGAGCCAGCAAGGTCGATCGAGGAGCCACCCAAGCCACCCGCCGCCGCAGGGCAACGGGATCCAGCGTTTGCACCCGCTGTCCCTGAACCAGCACATCGCCAGCCGTTGGCTCCGACAGCCGCACCCACCAGCGCAAAATCTCCGGGGCCTGTGCCCCCACAATCAACAGCCGCTCTCCGGGTTCGATCGCCCCCGTAATCGGCCCCAAGGGCGATCGACCGCCTTGGGTTGCGCCTTGGCAAGCTAACAGGGGCGATCGAGGAATGGCTGCATCCATAGCAATTGGGTTGGATCGTTGGTTTTGGATCGTTGGTTTCGGATTGTCGGTTGCTGATTGTCTATGCCGTTGCAACGACATTCAGCACAGGTCTAGACCATGGCCCATGGATGAGGTCGCTGGTAGAAATATCTGCGGGAAATGTTCACGGGAAATGCCGACGAAAAATTTCCGCGAGAAATTCTGAGAAACCCAATGCGGGATTGGGCGGGTTTTCTGTCAAAATAAGTGCCAAGAAATATTACAGAACGTTATCAAAATTAGAGAGGTCGGTGATGGCGTTTTTCCGGCAGTATGTGGCTCCCTTCCTGGTGGTGTTGATCTTCGCGGTGGCATTGATCGCCGTGAGTGCACGGATCTTCTTGCCCAATGATTTGGCCGCGCCCGCACCGATCGGGGCGATCGACTTCCCTTCCCCCATTGCTCAACAAACTACGCCCTCTGCACCGTTGCCGCCTTCCCTGTCTGCGTTGGTGCAAGGGTCTGCGCCCGATTTGGATCTCTCTGCCAGTTTGTAGCCTGCGGGTTGAAGTCTGCGGACTAATGCCGCCATGAATCAGCCATCCGACCCGGGGCCGGAGCCTGGGATGGGGCAACAATCTGATCAGTTACCCACAGGCTATCGATTACGGCGAGGGAGCCGGGCCGATCGCCCCCAATTGTTGGCGGGCTTGGCGGCCACCTACCGAGAGCTAATGCCCCTGAGTCCAGACCCAACAGCGATCGCCCTGTTGGTCGATCGACTCTGGACGGCCGATGGGCAACTGTGGTGGGTGGAAGCGGCCACGGCTCAGGCTAGTGACGGTCAATCTAACGGTCAATCTTGGGTTGCGGGTCTGTGGTTGGGCTGGGCGATCGACCCAGAAACCGGCCAACGACGGGCCCAACTGCTTTGGCTCTATGTGCAACCGGCGGAACGGCGGCGCGGTTTGGCTCGGGCCCTGCTGCATCAGGCGGAACAGCAGGCCAAACAGGCCGGTTGCGATCGCCTGGGGCTGCAAGTGGGAGCCAGCAACCAAGCGGCGATCGCCCTTTATCAATCTTTGGGCTATCAGACCCGATCGCTGGAACTAGTGAAATCCTGGGATGGGGCGGCGGTCAGAGATGCAGACGCACCGGCCACGCCGTGATAGAGCGCACCCAGGCCCCACAGTTGCCAAAACCAACGCACCCGCGCCAACAAAACCAGGGTTAGCCCACAGCCAACCCCCATCGCCCGCCGCCAAACCAATCCCCCATCCCCGATCGTGGTTGGCCCGCCCGCCAGGGTCATGTGCATCCCGATCACCACCAGGGCCGGAATGGCAGCCAGGTGTAAGGTGCGCCAGTGGGAGCCTAACCAGCGCATGGCTCGATCGAAACTGGTGAGAGCCAACAACGTTAGCAGCCCGATCGCCCCCACACCGGCCCAAATCCCCACCTGCTGGCGAGGGTGCAAAAAGCCCACCGCCCCCCAGTCCCAATCCAGGGAGTGATCGAGCATATGGCCCGTATGGGCCAGGGCCAACAACCAAGCGCCCACCCCGATCACCCGGCGATAGCGCAGGGGGGCCGCCCACAACCGACTGATGGGCCGAGCGATCAGGGATAAACTCAGCAGCACCAAGGAACCATAGCCCGTCAGATCCTGCATGGCGCTGGTGCGACCCAGGGTTAACAGCCCGATCGCGATCGTCACCCAACCGGCCATCCGAAAGAGTTGGCTGCGTCGATCTTGGCCAATGGAGCCAGCCCAAGCGCCCGTTAAAACCATGGTGGGTAAGGTTCCCAGCCCAAAGACCAGCATGGTCAGGCTGCCCCCGATCGCGCTGCCCGTTTCCGCCGCCTTAATCTGGGCCGCATACAAAAATCCACAGGGAATTAGCCCCCAAACCAGCCCCACGGCCAACGGCATCCACCAACGGGTTTGGCCAGCAATGGTGAGCATGGTTTTTTCGAGGCGATCGCGTTGGGGCCCCCGGGCCAGGGGATGCCAGAGCGGCAAGCGGGGCAACCATTGGGGTCGCACTTGGGCAAGGCCAAACCAAATCAACATCAACCCCGTCAGGACGCTCAGGCTTTGGCGCAGGGGGCTATCAATCCCCGTCAGTTGTCCGCCCGCCACCAGCAAAGATCCCAAACTCCCGATCGCCCCGCCCGCCACGGCATAGCTGAAAATTCGCCCCAAATTCAGCAACAAATGGAAGCGGCCCAACTGCCACCAGGTTTTGGCTCCCGCTTGCGGCAAGGATCGAGGGTCTCCCGACAGGGCAAAGGCCACCGCCAAAGGCCCACACATACCCGCACAGTGACCAAAACTACCCAAAAAACCCAGCGCCCAAATCAAGCCCCAGTCAAGCATCTCCCCAGATCCCGTTTTCCTGTAGTTTCCCAATGGCCCCCGGTCGATCGCTCCTGGCAACCGAAAACCTGAGGTAGTTCTAGTTCTCCGCAATGGCGCTGTTTTGGTTGAGTTCTGAACTCGATCGCCATCATGCTGATTAGCTCAACCGAATCGGCTCAACTGGATTAGCTCAACTGGATTAGCTCAACCGGCTTGGCACTGAACTCGATCGGTGCAAACGGTTGGTTAACCCAATCAAGGTTTCAGCAAGGGGACAAAATTCAGCACAACGATTACGGTAAACAAGCGGGGCAATGATCCCGTCAGTATTTTTGAGCTTACCCGCAATTGGTTTCATGCCTGCCCAGTGGTATCACGGTCAACCCCTCGATCAGCGCACCATTACTCTGGATGTCACGGATCCGGGGTTGATATTTGGGGCCACAACCTTCACAACCTTGCGCATTTATGATCGCGATCTCCACGGGCCCATGACCCAATGGCTGGCCCACCGCGATCGGCTCTACAACACTCGCAGTCAGTTGGGCCTGCCCCAGCCGGATTGGGAACAGGTGGAACAGGGAGCAACCCTGTTGGCGGCTGAATATCCGGTGGTGCGGGTCACTCTTTTTTCTGATGGGCGGGAGTGGATTGTGGGGCGAGAATTGCCCTCCAATTTGGCCCAAAAACAAACACAGGGCATTGTGGCTTGGGTAGCCCAGGCAGCCCACTACCGCCGTTCGATCGCCGCTCACAAAACGGGCAATTATCTTCCCTGTTGGCTGGCATTGCAAACGGCCCAGCGACAGTTTTTGGGCCCCGAACCGGCCTCCGAAGCCATTTTGGTTGATGAGGATGGGCGCTGGCTGGAAACCAGCACGGGCAATCTTTGGGGATTTCGGGATGGGCGTTGGTGGACTCCGCCCCTGGGGGATTGCTTACCGGGCATTGCTCGATCGCACCTGATTCGCCAGCTCCAACGTCACGGGCAACCGATCGGCGTTGACCAACCCTGGACTACCGATTGGGTGGAAGAATTCGAGGCGATCGCCTATTCCAACAGCGTGGTGGAGGTGGTTCCTTTCCATGCGGTGCTAGATGGTCACCGGGTACATCGATTGGCGATCGAACCGGTGGCCGAACTCCAGGCTCTCTACTACTAGGGCCATCAAGCCGCTCGTGCAGGATCCGTTGGTTCAAGATCCATTGAGCATTGCTCGGCCGAGCAGCTTAGGTACTGGTTAGGCACTGCTTAGGCGCTGGTCGGGAATTTAGGCGTTAGGCATTGGCCGTGATCAGCACTTCACCCCGCAGCATTCGCCGCGCCGCATCCAGGAGGGCTTCTTCCAGGTAGGGCTTGGTGAAGTAACCCTTTGCGCCCAAGTCAACGGCCATTTTCCGGTGCTTGTCGGCTCCCCGAGAGGTGAGCATGGCCACAGGCAGTTCACAGAGGGTTTCTTCCGTCTGCAATCGCTGCAAGAGCTGCAAGCCGTCCATGCGCGGCATTTCAATATCACAGAACACCAAGTCGCAGGGCAAGCCCGATCGCAGTTTTTCCCAAGCCTCTTGACCGTCGCGGGCCTGCTCCACCTGATAACCCGCTTTCTGGAAGGTCATCTTCAGCAGCTCGCGCACCGTGATCGAGTCGTCCACAATCAACACCATCGGATCCTTTTGCTCCGTCGGTGGCTCCACGATGTGGATGTTGTCGGATTCCCAACGGCCGCTGACGGTATCGCGTCGGATGCGACCCTTCGCCAGGTCAATTAGCTCCAGCACATCGGCGATCGGCATGACGCGCCCATCACCCAACACCGTCATCCCAGCAATGCCCAGGGGCTTGGGCACGGGGCCTTCCGGTTGCTTAATTACGATTTCTTGCTCGCCCAGTACCCGATCGACCTCGATCGCAATGAACTCACCGGCACTGCGCAACACCACGATCGCCAAGGAGTCATCCTCCTGGTTGCCGCCGTAGATGTTGCCGCGACTCAGGTGGCGGTTGTATTTCAGCAGCTCAGTGAGGGGATGCAGCGTCAAGATTCGATCGCGCCAGGCAATGCAGCGGCGACCTTCCTTATCGGTCTGCACATCCTCCGGGTGAATATCGGGCGGCGTGTCTTCCACCCCATCCATCGGAAACGCGATCGTGGCGTGATCGCTCAAGCACCGCAGCGCCTTACAAATACTCAGGTTCAGGGGCAACCGGATGGTGAAGGTCGTTCCCCGTCCCAGTTCTGAATCAATGCTGATGCTGCCGCGCAATTCCTGAATTTTGCGCATCACCACATCCATACCCACGCCGCGCCCGCCAAACTCATCGGCCTGGTCTTTGGTGCTGAAGCCCGGCAGAAAGAGCATTTCATAGATTTCTTGGCGCACCATATTGCGGGCCTGGTTGGGGTCAATCAAGCCCTTCTCGATCGCCTTTTGTTTCACCCGCTCCGTATTAATTCCCGCCCCATCATCGGACAAGGAAATCACCGTTTGGTTCCCTTGATAAAACGCCCGAATGGTCAGCTTGCCGGTGGGGGGTTTGCCTGCCGCCACCCGCGCTTCAGGCGTTTCAATGCCATGCACCAGGGCGTTATTGATCATGTGGGTAATTGGACTCGATAGCTCCTGGGATAGGAACTCATCGATCGCCGTTTCTTTGCCCTCAATGATCAGATCCACGTCCTTGCCACAGCGCTCAGACACCGATCGCACTGCCCGGGGCAACCGTTCCACCGTGCGCGCAAAGGTCACCATGCGCGACTTATTCAAGTTCTCTTGAATCTGGGTGGTGATTTGCCGCAGGTTCCGCACCAGTTGATCGGTTTGTTCCACCACGAAGTCAATGTCGGAGGCAGACTCCCGCACCCGCACAATCAACTCAATGATTTCTTGAGATTGGGTGTGGAAGGGGGTGAAGCGATCCAGCTCTAGTTCTCCCAATCCCATCCGGCCGCCGTGGGTGTCAGACTCACCGCTGTGATGGGTGTCGGAATGTCCGCCGCCACTGCCGCCGCGCCGCCCCGACAGCAGGGACATTTCCAGGAGCGATCGCTCGTAAAAGTCCTGCATCCGTTGCCCCACATCCCCCAACTGCTGCACCCGTTGGGTCAGATTTTCCAAGGACTGGCGCAGGCGCTCTTGGCCCTGTTCCATGCTGTTGCGGTTCACGACCATTTCCCCAACCAGGTTGTTGAGGTTGTCCAAGTTCCGCACCGGCACTTTGATGATTTGCTCGGCCCGTAAATTGCGGTTGGCGGCCGCTTCCATTTCGCGCTGACCGTTCGCCACGGGAGTTGGGGCCGATCGAGCTGGAGACACCGCAGGGCTGGGGCCGGTCGCTGGGGCAGCCTTGGCCGGGGTCTCGAGTATCTCCACCAAAGCGTCAAAGTCTAGATCGAGGCCACCGGTACTGCCAGCGGGCGCGGGGGTTGTGGCTGGGGCCGCCACATCGCCAAATAGATCCTCAAAGCGATCGGGGCTGTTGGTGGCGGTCGTCGTTGACAGATTCAGATTCTTCAGCAAATTATCCAGCTCATCGGCATCGCTGGCCGCTTGGCTCGCCGGAGCCGGTGCAGCGGAACCCTCTAGGGCATTGAGCAGGTCATCGAGGGTGCTGTCACCGGCCGGCGCAGATCCCGGCTCCTGATTCAGCAGTTGATCCAGATCGCCCAAATCACCCAAACCGCTGAGGCCGTCCATCATCGGCTCACTGGTGGGGGGCGCACCCAAGAGCGCATCCAAATCTTCCAAGTCCGAACCGGCCAGCGGATCAACCGCATCAACGGGTAATCCTAGGTCACCCAAATTACCAAAATCACCCAAAGTCCCCAAGTCTCCTAAGCCACTCAAGTCGTTTAGATCACCCAGGCCCCCGAAGTCAAAGTCATCGGCGCGATCGGCACTGGCTGCCTCCTGTGGCTCACTGAGATCCAAGGGGCTGCTCCAGTCGGCCGTTCCCATCAAGAAGTCAGGGGCTTCGCCATCAGCGGTGGCTTCCAGGCTGGTCGCTTCCCCAAAGTCCAAATCGTCCAAGGCTGCCCAATCATCATCCAGCGCAGGAGCAGGGGCCGACGCGGCAGCGGGGGCCAACAGGGCATCCAAATCCGAGAGAATGGGCGGCTCAGTGAAGTTTTCCGGAGTCCAGAGGGCGGCTGCATCATCATTGGCCCCTGCGAGATCTGCTTCGGCCTCGGCCAGATCTAGATCTTCTTCTAGACCGCTCAGATCGGTCGTTCGCCGATCGGAGAACAGATCTTCCAGACCTTCGGAACTGAGGGTGGAGCGATCGATCCGAATGGCTTTGGCCCCATTCACGTCGTAACTGAGGTCAGCCGCCTCATAGACCAGCTCGGCCGGCTCCGCAGAAAGCGGATCGTCCAGCAGGGTATCGATGTCTTGGATAAAGTTCTCAGCGGTTGAGGTTTCCGCATCCGGCAACATCACATCGGGCGATTCCACCAACAGATTCGCGAAGGGGTCTACCTCCTCCAAGGGATTGGCATTCAAGATGCCATCCAAGTCGAACTGATCAAGGGCGGGTAAGTCGTCTAGGGACGGATCCACCAGGGCCGGCATGGCGGTGGTCGGCGCGAGATCCTCATCGGTCAGATCAACGGCGCTGAAGTCGCTCAGATTATTGAAATCATCGGTCAGGTCAACGGCGCTGAAGTCACTCAGATTATTGAAATCGTTGAAGTCCAAATCAGGGGCGGAGTCTGACCAATTATCGTCCAGGTCGATCGCGGCCAAGTCAGGCAACTCCCCTGGCGACATATCCCCGAGATCCAACCCATCCCCCCAACGATCTGCGGTTGCTTCCGGGGTCGTTGCGGCCGCCACATCTAGATCAGCTAGATCAGCCAGTCCTGCATTGCCAAAGTCTAGGTCTGCATGGGCCAGATCTACGTTGGCCAAATCTGCGGCCCAAGCATCCAGATCAGCCATGTCATCGATCGCCCCAGTCTTCGGTAGCGGATCGAGGGTCAGCTCTGGAGGCGCAATCTCACCCGTCAGGCCATCAATCAGATCCAACCCCAGGTCTGAGCCGAAATTGCCATCGAGATCATCCAGATTCCCCAGCGCCGGATCAATCACCGTCGTCAAATCCGGGTCATCATCTCCCAACTTTTGGAGTTCATTGGGGATCGGTTCGATCGCCGTGGGATTGCTGATCAGCTCCGTGGAGAAGGTCAGGTCGCCGCTGGGCACCACCCGCAGATCGGTGGGTTCCTCTTCCGCATCCAAGCCCAGATCGAACAGGTCATCCGAGGCGATCGGGTTGACTTCCGTGGCCGTTTCCACCGCATCCAGCAGCGCATCCAGATCATCATCACCAATGAGATCGATCGCCCCTGAGCCTTGAACCGCATTCGCCAGCAGTCCATTGCCACTCGATGGCTCGTCCCCAAAGGACAACAGGTCATCGATGGACTCTAAGCCCATATCCGCCACCGAATCGGTGGTATCCATCTCATCCAGCAGATCGTAGCCCAGTGCATCCAGAGAACTGGTCAAGGCATCAGCATCCGCCGACGATTCCTCATGGGTAAAGATTAGATCTGACAGGTCATAGTCTGCGGCCTGATTTAGGGGTAACCCAGCCCCTGACTCCGAACTTTGCCCCGGCAGATCAGCTTCCAAATCCTGGGAGCTTTGGCGAAACAAGTCCGCCAACACATCCAATTCAGCCACGCCCACTTCCGGCCCCGTGCCCGGTTCTGCCCTTGGCCGTTCCACCCGACTGGTTTGGGTGGGTGATGGGGTGGGGCTTAAATCCAGCTCATCCATCCGGGTTACGACGGTGTTGCTGGTTTCTGTAAACCAATCTTGCTCAAACTCATCGCCCTGGCTGTGGGTGATGTCAGTAATTTCGGGTGCTAATTCGTCGTTGAGTAAGTCGTCAAAGTCAAATAGATCTACATCCAGGCTGCTGGGGCTGGGGGCAACCGGCTGGGGAACCAAGGCCCGTAACTCACTGCCCAAGCAGATCTCCTGGCTGCGATCGTCCAGAACCAGATCTTGAGCCTGCTTCAGGTCGCGAATAATGGTGGGCGCTAGGGTTTTATAGGAGTTGGTGGGGCAACCGATCGCCTGGCTGGCCGCATCCAGTAGCTCCACCCAGCCGGTAATGCGACTGCTTTTGCCCAAGTCAGACAAGCGCTGACACATCCATTGGAGCTGCGCGCGCTGCTGAGGACTGTCCCCTTGGCGAAACAGATCCAACATTTCCCGCAACAGTTGGGGCACCTGTTGCTGAAAAACCTGATGGGTGCGATCGGCCGCCCAAGCATCCTCACTTTGGGATGAGAGGGTACGATGCAGCACGCTGGGCATGTCCACTTCATGGACGGCGAGGCCCAAACGTTCTGCCAAGGCATTAAACGCCGGCTCTGAATCCTGTAGCACGCGGTTGCCCACTTCGGTGGTGAGGCCAAAGGGGCCCTGGAGATGGTCGAGCAGTTCCACCAGGGTGTCAAAGGCCCGCAAGAACAGGCTTTCCAACTCCCGATCGATATGAATCGGATGTTCTTTCAGGACTTTGAAAAAGTCTTCAATCCGGTGGGCGGCCTGTTGGATGCTCTCGAATTCCAACATGCCCGCGCCCCCCTTGATCGAGTGGGCCGCCCGAAAGACCTCATCCATCAGCTCCGGGTCTTCGATCGTCCCCTGCAAGTTCATGAGGCCTTGCTCGATGGTTGTGAGGTAGTCCTTGGCTTCCTCAATGAAATAACCGACGATGCGTTGCTGTTGATCTTGCATGGAACATAGCCTCCGAAGCGTTTGCCCGCATGATCAAGGGCACTGCCAGCCAACTCGATGCGGATTTGGGGCGAATCAAAAGATGGATCGACAAAGGGTTGCTGGCGACTCAAACTCGCTCACGGGGCGAGCCGCTGAACCTTCCAAGCCGTGACAATGACTTCAGAATTCAGCATGGAATCTCCAGCTTGGAATCTACTGTACTCGATCCATTTCAGATCAGCTTCCATGGATACATCTTGAACCGTCTGATCCACTTGGGTTTGATTCGTTCAAATTGGACTTGTGCCATATGGGACTGACCCAAATTGGGCTGGTCTAAATCGACCCGAATCTAATTGATCCCAACCCCAGAGAGCGAGGACTCAAGACAACCCAGGAAACAGCAGCATTCACCCTCCAAAATTTTGAGCCGTGATTGGGCAATGGGCCGCTGATCAGTTCGCAATTGGCCACGATCGCCCCTGATGCCCCCGCTCATGGTGACTCAGAATCACTCAGGGCTACTGATTGCTGCTGTCAACACGGAAACGCTCCACGGAGGAGAGCAGATCGCCCGCCACGCGCACCAGAATTTGCAGGGACTCGGACACCCGCTGCGATTCTTGGGAGGTGTCTTGGGCGGTCTTTTCAACCGATCGCACCACTTGAGCCACGGAGCGGGAGGTGTCCGTTTGCTCCACGGTGTCCGCCGTAATCGATCGCACCAGCACATCAATCCGGTTCGACACTTGGATGATGTCATCGAGCGCGCGCTTGGCCTGTTCCGCCAGCTTGGTTCCTTCCAACACCTGTTGTGTGCCGTCTTCCATCGCTCGCATCACCAAGTTGGTTTCACTTTGGATTTGCATCACGATCTTTTCAATTTCCTTGGAAGCCTTGGCGGCGCGATCGGCCAACTGTCGCACTTCATCCGCCACGATTGCAAAGCCCTTGCCCGCTTCGCCAGCCCTGGCCGCTTCGATACTGGCGTTGAGGGCGAGCAGGTTGGTACGGGAGGCGATCGTGGCAATCAAGGCCACAATCTTGGAAATTTCTTGGGTGGATTCCGCCAGTCGCTTCACCTTGCGGGCGGTTTCCGCCACCGTTTCCCGAATTTGCAAAATCCCGGCCACGGTGCGTTCCACCGCTTCGCCTCCCTTCAAAGCGGTCGCGGAGGCGGAACGAGCCACTTCCTCGGCTTCGCGGGCACTTTCGGCCACCCGCTGAATCGAGTCGGTCATCACCTGCACAGAATTGAGGGTCACGGCCAACTCTTCCGCCTGCCGCAGTGCATCGGAGGAGAGCGATCGGGCAAAGGACTCGTTTTCCGAGGAGCGCTTGTTCACTTGCAAAGCGGCCGTTTTCACCTGCTGCACAATTTCTCGCAGGTTTTGAATGGTCAGGTTGAACGAGTCGGCCACTGCGCCCAGCACGTCGGCGGTCACTTCCGCCTGTACGGTTAGGTCGCCTCGGGCAGCCCCTTCCACGTCGTCCAGCAGCCGAATCACTTGCCGCTGGAGGTCTTCGCGAGCCTGCTCCTGTTCTTGGGCTTTGCGCTGGGCCTCGCCCATGGTGCTCAAAATCACCCGGGTCATTTGGTTAAAGGAGTTGGCCAGTTCCCCAAACTCGTCATCCCCAAAAACCCGAGCTGTGGCATGGAGACTGCCTTGGCAAACGGAATCCAACTGGGCTTGCAAATCGCCCGTGGCCCGCTCCACATGCTGGGCAGTGCGACGGCCCAGGAACAGGGCCACCCCGCCTCCGGTGGCTCCCGCCAACAGGGAGGAAACCAGGCCGATGGTGCGAATGTCGCCCATCAGTTGCGGGCTGATGCCCCGATCGCGCACATGGGTCATGGTTAAGTGCGTGGTGCCCGCCACGGCCAGGAATGACACAATCCCAGCCATCACCGCCGTGACGGTTTGCTTGGTTGTCAGGCGGGCATTGTCGAAGGAAGCCAGCCAACCATCTTCGGATGGGGTGACCGGTTCGGCGGCGCGGCTTTCGGGCTGGTCAAAGCTCAGCAGTTCTTCGTTGTTGGAACTGGTGGCGATGTTGAAAACCTCGTTGTCCCCCCCAACAAAGTTAGAGAGAGGTTCTCCCATCACGCCCAAGGAGGGTTCCCCAAGGGAAAATTCGTCGCCACCGTCCGATCGCGGCACGAATTCCGAGGAGGTGTTGGTCAAGCTGAAGTCCGGTAGGCTGCCGAGGTCGTCGAATTCATCGAAGTCATCCATGAAGTCGCTGGCGGCGGCGGCTCCGTCATCCGCGATCGCGGACAGGGCCCCGGAGGCCGGATCATCCACCGATCGAGCAGGGCTGGTGAAAGCCATGCCCGGGGCCCCGTTGATCATGTCGAGGGGGAATGCATCATCATCGGACTCCGGCTCCATGACCGGCGGCTCATTGAAGATGCCAAAATCGCCAGCCTCGTTGTCTTCCGGCTCGATCGCCCCCAAGGCCGGCTCCGGCTGTGCGTCCCAGGAGCCGCCCCCAAAGGCTGTGGCACTCAGGTCTTCAGGGTTGAACTCGTTGAACTCATCCGGGTTGAACTCTGCCCCGTTGAAGTTCCCACTGCCAAATTCTGCCAAGTCTTGGGCTGTGGCTCCCTGAAGGGTGCTGGGCCCCGCCATCATGAACAGGGTTTCTTCTACCTCATCATCGATCGGGAAAGATCCCTCGATCGGGGCCGCAAAAGGCAACTCGATTCTGGCCGCTGGCTCCTTAACCGCTGGTTCTTGCGTGCCGGCCGGCGGGGGCATGAAGAGGGTGCGATCGTCGTCGGCACTGTCCCCCACAAACACGCCAAAGGGTTCATCAAAAGCATTCGCGCCCGCCAGCGGCCCGGCCGCAGCCGGAGCCGCTGGCTCTGAGAAATCGCCAAAGCCGTCCCCAAACGTCTCGGAGCCAAAGGGATTTTCGGCCCCTGCGGCAACCTCAGCGCCACCAAAATCAGTGCCACCAAAATCAAAATCAGCCTCAGCGGCCAGGGGTTGACTCGCTAGCCCATCCGCATCAAACACGCCAAATCCAAAATCTTCAGGGGCAGATGATTCAGAGCCTGCCGGTGCTGCCCAGTCTTCTGCAAAGGCCGCCGCGGCCGGATCGGCCGGGGTTTCGAGGTCAAAGCCCTCAAAGTCACCGAAGCCATCGGCCGCCAAGTCATCGGTCTCCGTCGAATCGGCAAAATTAGGCGGCTCAAAGCTGGCTTCAAAGGGCGCTGCGGGAGACACTGCCCCAAAGTCACCTCCAAGATCACCAAAATCTTCAATGGGATCAGCATCCAAGTCCCCAAACACCGGAGCTTCAGAGGTGGACGCGGCAAAGTCTTCTGAGCCAGCCGCTCCAAAGCCCACCGCCTCATCAAAGCCGGCCGATTCGCCGAAGTCGAGGTCAGCCAACGCGGCTCCAAATTGCTCTGCGCCAAATTGCCCTGCGCCAAACTGATCACCATCGGCCGTGTCGCCGGGCAAATCGCTCGCGAAGTCATCAGCTCCAAAGGCTGATGCGGCCAGGGGATCCGCTCCACTGGTTACCCCAAAATCAGCTTGATCTAAGTCGAAAGACTGATCACCAAAATCCATGCTGGCCCCAAAAGCATCATCGCTGGTGGGCGATGCCGATGCCGCAAAGGGATCCGCCTCGAAGCGATCGGGCAGCCCCAAATCTGGTGCTGGTGAGGGTGTGGATTCTTCGCTTCCCCCAAAGGGATCAATCAGAAAGGGATCCGCTGCCGGATCTGAGGGGGTGGCTGGTTCCGGAGACCCCAAGGCGGCAAAGGGATCATCGCTCCCCCCTAGGTCAGCGCCTAGGGCGATCGCCCCGGGGTTGGCTCCCAAGTCCATGCCCGAATCCGTGCCAAAGTCAAAGTTATCAAAACTGTTGAGGTCATTGGGATCGCTGCCCGGGGATCCATCCCCGAGATCCAGCGCGCCCAAATTGCCTAAATCGGCGCTCTCAAAATCCGCATCTTCAAAGTTGACACTACCGAAGTCTGCACTGCCAAAGTCCGCGCTGCCAAGCTCGCCGCTCTCTAGGTCAGCATTGGCAAAGTCCGCGTCACTTTCCAGGTCGCCCAGGGCTTCGGCCATGGTGCTGTTGCCGGCCAGTAGTCCCGTTTCCGTGCCCTGGGGGTCACTCATCAATTCATCAAAATTGAAGTCCCCATCATCAATCAACGGTTGATCGGCTAGATGGGTGTTGCCACCGTTGGTAGTGGTTTCCTGATCGCCAAAGTCGAATTGGTCAAAGTTGGGAGTTTCGTCATAACCATTACCGGCGCTCAGGGCCTGGCTGGTGGCGGCTAACCCTGAATGGGCGTATTCCACAAAGGTGGGGTCGCTGGTCAGGCTGAGCACGGACTGATATTCCACCTGGGCCGTGTCGTATTGGTTTAGGCCATAGCAGTAGATGTGGCCTCGGAGTAAGCGAACGCTGGGATCATCGGGATAGGCCTGGGCAAGCCGATCGATCGCGGCGGCAGCTTCGGGGTAATTACCGCTGGTGTAGGCATCATTGGCCCGCTGGTAATCCTGGTTGTAATCCGTGCTGGATGCCATTGACCTTCTCCGGGACGATCGAACTCTGGCGCGTTTAGAAAATTGCGGCTGGGGGCGCGTGGGGCCGCTTGTAACAATTGGGCAAACAATTGGGCAAGTCAGGTACGAGCATAGCCGCCCATCGTACTTCGATGCTACTCCTATCCTGCGGATTGACCCAGGCGGTTAGACCGCAAAATGGCCACATGATCCAGTAATTGCAGAATTCGATTGTTACTCAATCGCCACTCTCCGCGCAAAAATTCCCCGATCGGATCATTCACGCTACTCAAGGCTTCCACATTGTCCGGCTTGAGCCAATACATACCCGCCACCCGGGCCACCGCCAAGCCAAGCATCATATCCCCTTCCTCGATCGCAATCACCGGCACCTCCGCCCGATCGGTATTCAGCGGGATGGTTTCCCCCAAAAACTGCCCCAGATCCACCACCCAAATCACCTGCCCCCGAATATTCAAGGTTCCTAACAACAGGGGAGACACGTTCGGCACAGGCGTGATCCGATCGGGAGAGGGTTCACTCACCTCGCGGATAATGACCGCTGGCAACGCCAATTCCCGTCCCGAGGGTAGGTAAAACCGCAGGTGCATCTCACCTTCAGGATTTTCTAGCTCCTGAAGTTCCGGCGACTGATCATCCACACCTCCGCCGGCCAAAAAATCTGGACTTCCGACCACAGCGCTTTCCTCTGGCTCCGTAACAGACTGAAGGGCAACTGCTACCCCACAATTACGTTACGCCATGCATTCGCGATCGCACCCGATCTTTCAGGCAGTCATCACCCCGCTGGGGGCAAAGAGCCAGATTTTGATCTAGCCAAACTGCGCAATTGCCGTTCAATCACCGTTCAATTGTTGCTAATTTCGCGAAACCACACCCATCCTGCCAGATTGGCGCAAGTTTCCTCAATTAGAAGCCAATTTTCTCAACTCCAGATCACCAGATTCAGATCACTGGACTCAGATCACCAAACTTTAGATCACCGAACTCAGATCACCAGATTCCAACCTTTGCCAATCAGCCGCGCAATAATTGCTTCACTGTTCCCACCAACTCTTGAGGCTGAAAGGGCTTAGCAATATAAGCATCTGCGCCTTGTCTCAGGCCCCAGTAGCGATCGAACTCTTCCCCTTTTGAGGAACACATCACCACTGGCACATCCTGCGTTGTGGGATCCGACTTCAAGCGACGACAAACCTCGTAGCCATTCATGCGGGGCATCACAATATCCAAAACGACCAGATCTGGACGCTGCTTTTGCAAACTTTCTAGCGCCTCAACACCATCGGATGCCATGTTGACGGTCAGCCCACTGCCCTGCAAGAGCTCGCCGATCATCTCTCGCTGGGCGACGCTGTCTTCGACAACTAACACTACACTCATGGCTATCTTTCTCGTTTCACTCTGCCTGCCAAGGGGGTCAATCGGGGCGCATGGGGTTCATGACGCAGCGGTGGCTCGTCACCCAAACTCTTGCATTACCGGTCATCGGAACGGGCAATGATTTATCCCAGACGCGATCGGTGCTGCTCTTACTTGAACCATCCTGATCCTGCCAGCTTTAGGGTTCCCAAATCCCTGGCAGCCAACGGACATGGCTACCGGTGAATTGAGGCACGCGAGAATTTAACGACTAGGAGATAGGGAGTGGGTGCGAACCAGCAATCAGGTTATTACCGGCGATCAATGGCCTGGGGGCAATTGCTCTGTTTTCGGCAGGATTGCCGTTGACAAGATCGGCTAATAGAGCTGTGGTGCTGGCCTATGGGCGGGCATAAACCTCACCCATGTCAAGCAATCACGGCTGGTGTTGACTAAGAACACTCAGACCCTGGCAAAATGCCGCTATGCAAGTGCGATGGCTGGCAATGATTATAGCGTCGTGATGGGCGGGCCACGTCTTTTTGCGGGTGGTTGTCACCCACGGAAATCGCAGACCTGCGCCTGAATGCTAGCAGGAACTGACAGCTCGCGCACCCGATTCTTGGCCCGAGTTGGGGCTAACCCGGTTGCGCAAGCGTAAACGATGGTTGGGTTGTTTTTCAACTTTTCTGGCCATCTTTGGGCAATCTTTAGGCAACGCGCTGGCCATTTGACATCCCGTTGGGGCTGGGCGATCGCCCGTTTGGGTTTCTCCGCGAAAGGCCCTAGCCCGGTGCTAATTTGAGTCCAATTGGGCGCTTTTGTTAGGGTACAGGGAGAGATTCCGCCGTAGACAGCGCTAGATCGCTTATTTCCTCCTCAGGGGCTGGCTCCAGGCGACCAGAGCCGATATATCGCTCAATTAAGGCTTTTAATTCCTGGCGTTTAAAGGGCTTGGTTAGGTAGTCGGTTGCGCCGGCCAAGCGGGCTTGGGTGCGATCGAGAAACCCCTCCCGCCCCGTGATCATGATGATGGGCACATGCCGAAACAATCGAGTTTGTCGCAACATGGCGCATAGCTCATAGCCATCCAAATGGGGCATGGCAATATCGCAGAGGATCAAATCTGGCCGCAGCTCAAACACCTGGCTAATCGCTTCTAGGGCACTGAGAAAGCCCACCACGTCATAGCCCAACAACTGCAACCCCTGTTCGATCGCGCGGCAAACGGCGGGGCTGTCTTCAATGCAAACAATTCTCGGTGCTCGCGGGTTGGGATCCTGAACGGTCATGACCTGATGCCAGCGCGATCGGGCGGCCGAATGCTCCAAGGGCGGCTCGATCAGTTGCACCAACCCCTCCTGGATGTAGGGATAAAGCGCCTGGGCCACGGCCAGGAGCGGCCGCTGGCGATAGCGAGCAATTTGGCGCAGGGTAATTGACCCGGTGGCCCACTCGCTAAAGGTTTGGAGGGTTTGGGCCGGCAACACTTCTCGCAATCGCTGAACATCCGTCAACACGGGGCACAAATCCGGCGACTGCACGTAGGGATAGAGTTGTTTCCAGTCCTGCAATTCCTGGGCCACTTGGGAAATCAGCGGGCTAACGGCCAAGCTGGTTAAGTGGGGCGCGATCGCCTCGCCCATATTGAAAATGAACCGCCCCTCATGCACCGTCAGCAAATCAAACAGGGCCTCATGCACCATTGCCTGGAGGATGTTGCGGCCCTGCACCGGCTCCAGTTGATGGGTTTCCAGCAATGCCCAAAGATATCCATATTCCGGCTCGCTGATGGAAGCCATTTTGGAAACCGACAGCTCATCAATGGCGGTTTCCAAGGCATAGCGATGGAGATAGTCCCGAAGGCGGGTTGTTCCCCCTTCCCCGGAGGTGCAGTAAACGATCGCCCCTTGGCGAAAGAAGACGAACCAACTGCGGCGATCGCCCGGGTGAGCGCCTTCAACTTCTAAATACAGTTCACCCGTGCGCTGGCCTAACTCAATCAGGTGCAGGAGGCTGCGGATATCAATCTCGCTGAGCTGTCCTTGCATAGGGCTGTCCTGGCACGGGGATAGGGGGGAGTGGGGTTGCCCAGTCCTGGCTCCATGCTATCGCGATCGATCAATCCCGAATGGCTCGATCGCAACTTTTTCAAGCTCAATTTTTAAATACATTTTGTCTAATACATTTTGTATAGTAGGGCGGTTGCCCAAGCAACCCGGCGCATCTACTCCAGCAGCGATTCAATTCAGCAGCGATTCAACCCCGAGCTAGTTTTGAATCTCAACAACTCCAGCCAACCCACCCTAAGCAACCGCAGGGAGCTGGCAGAACTTCGCCCCCAGCGGGCTGCTGGCCGGAAAATAGAAGATTGTCCCTCTCAGGTGGCTTCTGGCTGCGTTTGATAAAATCAGCATGGTTTAACCACTCTGCTCATCTTGCAGCGATCTCTCAGCCCTAGCGCTGTGAAACCGAGTCTGAAGGCCAAGAGCGGGAAAAATCAGCAATCCATGGGCAGTCTGACCGAAAAACAGGCCCCTTTTGCAGCACCGGAGAGTAAAACGCCCGGCTCGCGATCGCGAATCGGTGATTTGAAATCCAATGGGTCAAGCTGACGTGCCGATCGCCCCAGTTTCTTTGCCGGTTACGGTCAATGGCTGGTTACGGTCAACGCAGCGTCAACCCGTGGTCTAATCGAGCAAATAGGGTTGCTCGGCTGGGGCCAAAATCCCCTTGCCCCTGGGCAGGGAAAAGTGTCAATCTCACAGTGGCAGCCAAGTCACGTCTTTATAAGTTGCGTCCTTAAAAAAGCTGCATCTTGAAAGACGATGGCCAACGCCATCATCCGTAGCGCGAAGATCTCACTGAACGAACGAGGGGAAGGGCAGCGTGCTGTATCTTGCAGAAGTCGTCCAAAAACGCGGCTTGATGGGATCAAAGTCAGAATTGAAGCTGCTGGCCTGTCAAAAGGGAGAGCAGTGGAGCGCAATTACCAATGAGGATCCCATCGCTTCAGACGATGCCAGCAATTACAAAGACGGGGCATTAGTGCTGGTGGATGCGATCGGGTCAGGGGCCGATCGCAAAGTCAAGAATATTCAAGAAGGGGCCCGGCAGATTGTCAGCCTGCTGCAAAGCTATTCCCGTCAACAGGAAAAGAATAAGAGCCAGGAAGAAGAAATTCAGCAATGGATGGAGTCCCTGACTTACCAAAGCCAGGAGCTGAACCGGCGGGAACAGGAACTCGATGAGCGGCGCGAAAAACTGGAGCAACTGGAACAGGAGTTGCGGCAGCTCGATCGCCAGCGCCAAGAGGTGCAACAGGCCCGGGAATCGGCCGATCGCCTCAATCAGGAAGTGCAACACAAGCGCCAGGAAATTGAGCAGGCTCAACATGCCCTGCGGGCCCAACAGGAGCAACTCAATCAAGAGCGCCTGGCAATGCAGCAGCAGTTAGCGCAGTCGGCGGGTCTCGATGCCCAACAGGCGGCTCAATTGCAACATTTGCTGCAACAGGCTGCTTCTTCGGTGGTGGCCATGGACTATTTGCAGTCGGCGGTGGAAACTTGCCTGCAAATTACGGCGGCCCAGGAAAGCCTGCTCAACCACGCCCCAGCGGCGGAACCAACCCTGTCCCCGGAGGTGCGGGATTGGATTACGTCAGAAACTCAGACCCTGGCAGCGGCTTGGCAAGATTGGTATGCCCAGCGGGATGATCTGGATCGGGCCCGGGCCGAATGGCGGGCCCAACAAACGGCGCTCGAACTTCATCAACAGCAGCTTTCGGCCGTTGAAGGGCAACTGGCTACCCAACGCAGCTTGCAGACCCTGTTGGAACAAGCGGCCAATGGGGATGGCCACAGCGATGCAGCCCAGCGGGTCGATCGAGCAGCCTTGGAAGCCATGCCGATCGGGGAGTTGCAAGAGCTGACGGCCCAGTTGCAGCGGGACTTGGAAAAGCTATCGCGGCTGGTGAGTGACGAGGAAGAGGAGCTGAGTGCCAAGCGCCAGGCGATCGAGGAACTGCAAGGCCAAATCAACAGTGCCAATGAGTACGATCGCATTCAGCTAGAGACAAACCTGGCCGATGAGCGCGACGGTTGCCAGATGCTGGAAGAAACCCTGGTGGGGCAACGGCGCAACCTGCAAGAGCGGGAAGAGGTGCTCCATGCCCACAAAACGGTGCTGAACAAGCGCCAGGGGCTGACTGCTCCCCGAACGGAGGGCGGCGTGGATCTGTCGCCGCTGCTCGATCGGGTGACGCAAGACATTCAAGCCCTGGAGGAATTGCAGTCCCAATTGCGCGATCGGATTTCCACATTGGAATCCACCGTGCAAGAGGCGGAAATGACCGTGAACCAGCGCCATGGGGACGTGCAGGCCCAATTGCAAATCCTGCAAGATCGGGAACGTGAATTGCAAAGTAAGCAAATTGAGGCCATCACCCAGGGCAGCCAAGGGGGCGACACCCTAACTCAGCCCATGTCTGAGCAGGTTTCCGGCCTGCGGCAACACCTGGAAGCCCTATTGACCAACCTCACCCAGGCGACGGACACCACCCAAGCCCAGCAAGCAACGATCGGGCAAATGCAGCAAATTGTTGCGTCCCTCAGCAAGTAGCTTTCAGCAAGTAGCTGTCAGCAAGTAGCCTTCAGCCAACGACGCTTTAAGCAAACGGCATGGTTGCTCCGTCCTGGGCCGCTTGGGCGATCGCCTGCCATTCCTGAAGGCCTTGGCGGGCGGTGACGGTTGCCTGCTGGGCCGCCGCCTGATCAATCCAAGCCGCGAGCCGATCGGCTCCCTGCTGGGGGTCGATTTGCCGCAGTGCCGCCAACACTTGCAAGGCCAGGGTCGGGGACTGGTCGGGCCGATCGCACAACCGGGGCAGCAGTCGATCGAACGCGGCCGCCACTCGCAAATTACCCAGGGCTTCAATTAAGGCCCCCTGAACTGCCCCATCGGTGAAGGGAGCCAGGGGCCGATCGAGCCAATCGAGCAGCAAATGAGCCACCCGGCGTTGATAGGTTTGATCGGAACTGTGATGCTGGGCGATCGCCACAATCCCCCCCAACAACAGCTCTGTTTCACCTTGGGGCAACCGCTCTCCCAAGGCCGCCAAGGCCGAGGGCAATCCCATTTGGGCCAACAGCCGCACCACCAACGCCGGTGGTAACTGTCGCCGCTCCCAGGCCGCCACCAAAGCAGCCCGCGCTGATTCATGGCCCCAGTGGCTGAGGGCCAAGGCGGCCGCCTCCGCCACCGAGGCCGCCGGATCGCTCAACAGTTGGGTGAGGGTTTGGGCGATGGTTTCTTGGGCCACTGGGCTGTGGCCCCAACGCTTGGCCCCCAAGGCCGTCACCGCCACCAACCGCACCGTGGCTTCCGAGTCTTGAGTTCCTTGCAGCAGGTGGGGCAACAAGGCGGGATGGGGCAAGCTGCCCAGGGCTTCCAAGGCGGCCCGCCGCAGGGGAGGCTGAGGAGAAGCGGCCCCAATCAGGAGGCCATTAATTGCGTCGGGGTGGTCAATTTGCCCGATCGCCTTGATCACCAAGGGCCCCCAATTTGGATCCGTGAGGTAAGGGTTCAGACAATCCAGCGCCACCGTTCGCAGTTGGGGCGATCGCTCTGCCAATTTACCCAAGGCCTCGATCGCCGCCGCCTGCACGGAGGGATCCGGCGCGATCGACAGCAGATTCACCAGCGATTGCACCGCCGCCGGGTCGTCAAACTCTCCCAAGGCCCTGGCCACAAACCAGCATTGCTCTAAATCCAGCGCTTCATCGGTCAGCAACGCCACCAGAGCCGGAATCGCAGACTTGCCAAGGGTTTTGAGCTGCCCGATCGCCTGCCAGCGCTCATAAAAATCCCCATCCGCCAAAGTCGCCAGCGCCTGATTTAACGCTGGATTGCCCACTGGCTCCAGCACCTGATCTAGCAGTTGACCGGGCAGTTGTCCCAACTCCTGCTCTTGATGGTGATTCAATGGCATAGCCAACCGTTTCTGGATTGAAGTGTCTGGATTGAAGTGTCTGGATTAAGTCTTGAGCAGCAAACTGACTCTCAGCTTAACTGTCTCGATCTAACTGTCTTGCAACTGGAATCGCTGGAGGCAGTGATTTGAAACGGTTGGCAATCGATCAACTCCTGATCAGCTTCTGACCAAAGTTTCAGGCATTCTGGCCATGACCAGTACGGTGGAGCATTAGCCCGGGTTAGCAGCTTTGCGTTAGGGTTTGGAGCGGCGCGATCGAACACTCCCAGGCAAATCCCCCGATGCAGGTCTGGCCCAAACCAGGCACACTGAACAGGGAATGTATCCATTGCACAAAAACCGTTGAGCAATCCTAGTTGAGCAGTAGCAAGAGCAGTTCTGAACGATGGTAACCCTGCAAGACGCACAACAGCAGATGGGAGCAGTATGGGATCCCGCCGTGGCCGAGGGGCAAGTGCCCGCCCATTTCGGCAACGATCCGGCGGCGATCGCGGCGGTCACGACGGGGGTGGCCCTGGTGGATCGATCGCACTGGGCCCTGTTGCAATTAACAGGGGACGATCGAGCCTTGTTTTTACATAACCAAAGCACCGCCAACATCAAAGCTCTGCAACCGGGCCAGGGTTGCCAAACCGTGTTGGTGACCTCCACCGCTCGCACCCTGGACTTGGCCATGGTGGCCGTGACGGCGGAAGCGCTGGATTTATTGGTGTCACCGGGGATGGGGCCAACCCTGTTTCGCTGGCTCGATCGCTACATCTTCCCCGCCGATCGGGTCGCCCTCGCGGATATTAGCGGTCAATTCGCGATTTTCAGCCTTGTGGGGCCGCAAAGTGCCCTTTGTTTACAACAGTTGGGGGCGACCCTTGACGACATTTCAGCCCTGGAACCCTTTGCCCACCAGACCATGATTCTGGCTCAGGATGTGTCTGTGCGGGTGCAACGGGGCAGCGGTCTGGCCACCGATGGCTATACCCTGTGGGTGAGCAACGATCGAGCCGGTGACCTGTGGCAGGCGATCGCCCAAGCGGGAGCCGTTCCCCTGGGCGAACAGGCCTGGGAACAGTTGCGGATCACCGAAGGGCGACCGGCGGTGGGCCATGAGTTGACGGAAGATTACAACCCTCTAGAAGCAGGGCTATGGACAGCCGTTTCCTTTAACAAAGGCTGCTACATCGGCCAAGAAACGATCGCCCGCCTGAACACCTACAACGGCGTGAAGCTGAACCTTTGGGGATTTCGACTGCCTCGGGTGATCGCCACCCCCTGTCCGATTTTGCAAGCGGATCAGAAAGTGGGAACCCTCACCAGTTGTGTGGCCACCGAAAACGGGGCGATCGGGCTGGGCTATTTGCGCACCAAAGTGGGCGGTGCGGGCTTAAGCGTCATGATTGACCATTGCCCCACCGACGCGATCGACCTGCCCTTCATCACGCGCGAGCTGGCCAACACCATCGATCATTAGTGATCGTTACATTGCAATCATTGCCACTACTGGCGGGCGATCGGCCCCAAGTAGCGCTGGAGATGTGGGGAAAAAACCTCAAAAATCAGCGTGAGGGGCTGATTTCGATGCCAAAACAGGTAATGTCGCCCCCAGAGCGGCCCCGACTCTCCAAATGCGGCCTCTAGGGCCGCCGATCGCCCATAGCAAATTCCCCGCACATCGCGGTAAAGCTCCGTGCGCAACCGAGCCAGACTGGCCCAAATGGGCAGCGATCGATTTTGCAAATACTCATCCACATGGCTGGCTTCCCACCAAGACGTGGCATAGGCCAACCGCTGGCCGGAAGCCGTCCGTAACCAAACCTGGCGACGTAATCGCGGCCCCGGAACCATTTCGATCGCCTCCGGGGCCCCATCCCCCGCCGGCCCTACCACCGACATATCAATCACATCCACCTCGGTTGGTTCTCCCGTCAGCAATTGCAGGTGGCGAGTGGGTGACCCATCTCCCAACAACAACATTTGCCAAGGGGGAGCCAAAAAATGGTGAGGTAAGCCCTGCTGCACAACGGTTTCATCCCCTTGCCAGGTGGGTTTCAGCCGATGCCAATCCCCATGGGATCCCAGCTCGATCGAGGGGCGATCGACGGGGGGCTGAGGTGCAGATAAATCCGCTTGTCGATCAGTAACGCTAGCAGTCAAGGTCTTTGCATTTCTTAACTTTTCTCGATCCTAACACTCACCTAAAGAAAAGGGACTGAAGCGCCGCCCTCGTGATGCGGCTTTCAGCATCTCCCCTGGAATTTCTGGAATTTAAGGACGCGGCGAGTCTCGATCAATTTAAGAGTCCCGTTCATCCTGTCGAGAGCCTGAGTTGAGAGCCTGAGTCGCAATCTTGAGCCACAACTCTGAACCTGAGACTATGAAAAACCGGATCACTGAAAATCAATGATCCGGTCGCAGGTTATGAGCTGAGGACGCTCAAGCCAGGTTTCAAAGTGCTCTGGATGAAGTCCAATCTGGAATTCGATGCGGATGGCGGGACTCGAACCCGCAAGGCAAAGCCACACGCCCCTCAAACGTGCGCGTATACCAATTCCGCCACATCCGCAGGTGATTCACTGATGATGCTGGTGTGAGTTTTTGGGGGTATTGCTGAACCCAACTGAGGATGTTGGGGGCAAATTATTGTTACCCGTCAAACCAGCCGTAGCAGTATAGCATTCTTCGATCGTTTTGTTGAGCCTTGGCTGAGGTTCATCAACAGATTCATGCAGATCAGGATACACATCGGGATGCAGATTGGGATGGTGCTGGAGCCAAGATCGAAGAATTGGGCTAGATACTGAATCAAATTCAATCAGTGTCAAATTCAATCGGTATCGAGCATCGAGCCAAATCTTGAGCCAAACACCAAATACTGAGCCAAATCCAAATATTGATTGAGCCAAATCTTGAGCCGAGATTGAACGAGATCCCAAAGGATCCAGCACAAGCGCCACCCTCGGCCCGATTTCCCCAGACTCCGCCGCCCGATCGCCCGCAGGCCACCCACGATGATAGGATTGGCTACCGCGCCCCACCTGCGATCGTACGACAATGCGCTTTTCAAAAGTCCTGATTGCCAACCGTGGAGAAATCGCCGTTCGGGTAATCCGAGCCTGCGAAGAACTGGGAATTTCCACTGTGGCTGTTCACTCCACTGCCGATCGACAAGCCCTGCACGTGCAGCTTGCCGACGAAGCCGTTTGCATCGGCGACGCAGCCAGCAGCAAAAGCTATCTGAACATTCCCAACATCATCGCTGCCGCTCTCACCCATAACGCCACGGCCATTCACCCGGGTTACGGTTTTTTGGCAGAAAACGCAAAATTTGTCGAGATTTGTAACGATCACCAAATTGCCTTCATTGGCCCCTCACCGGCCGCGATTCGGGCCATGGGCGACAAGTCCACCGCCAAGGAAACCATGCAGCGGGCCGGCGTGCCCACGGTTCCCGGCAGCGAAGGACTGGTGCAAAACGAAGAATCGGCCCTGGAGCTGGCCAATGAGATTGGCTATCCCGTAATGATTAAGGCCACGGCGGGTGGTGGCGGTCGCGGAATGCGTTTGGTGCGCAGTGCGGAAGAGTTGCCCAAGCTGTTCCAAGCAGCCCAAGGGGAAGCGGAAGCGGCCTTTGGCAACCCGGGCCTCTACATTGAGAAATTCATTGAACGGCCGCGGCACATTGAGTTCCAAATTTTGGCCGATAGCCATGGCAACGTGATCCACCTGGGTGAGCGGGATTGTTCCATTCAGCGCCGCCACCAAAAGCTCCTGGAAGAAGCGCCCAGCCCTGTGTTAAATCCGGAGTTGCGGGAAAAAATGGGCAGCGCGGCCGTGGCAGCGGCCAAGTCGATCGACTATGTGGGCGCAGGAACGGTGGAGTTTCTGGTGGATCGATCGAGTAATTTCTATTTTATGGAAATGAACACCCGCATTCAGGTTGAACATCCAGTCACGGAAATGGTTTGCGGCCTGGATTTGATCGCTGAACAGTTGCGGATTGCCCAAGGGGAAAAACTGCGCCTCACCCAAGATCAGGTACAGTTGCGCGGCCATGCGATCGAATGTCGAATTAATGCGGAAGATCCCGATCAAAATTTCCGCCCTTGCCCCGGTCGGATTGGGGCCTATTTGCCGCCGGGTGGCCCGGGGGTGCGGATCGATTCCCACGTTTATCCCGATTATGAAATTCCGGTCTACTACGATTCTTTGATTGGCAAATTGATTGTTTGGGGCCCCGATCGCTCCAGCGCGATCGCCCGGATGAAGCGGGCCCTGCGCGAATGTGCCATCACCGGGGTGAACACCACGATTGGTTTTCACCAAAAAATCATGGAATCGCCGGAGTTTATTGGCGGCGAAGTTTATACCAATTTTGTTGAAGAGTGGATGAGCAAAAATAAAAAGCGCTAGTCAAGCGCTAATCAAGCGCTAATCCTAACCCCTGAATTGCTGACCACCTTCCTAACCTGTTTCGGAGTCAACCATGGGCGACCATTGGATGGATTGGGCCACGGTGATTGGCTATGTGGGATTCACACTATTCATCATGTGGCAAATTTTTAGCCGATCCCAATGAACCTGCTGATTATGGGGTTGGAACAGAGGATCGGGACAGGGGAAATTGCTGGCTCCGCTGGGCGAATTGTCCCTAGCGATCGGGCAAGGATGCACCAGCACGCCGCAATCCCCAGCTCACCGCCAAAGCCAAGGGAACAGCCAGGGGTGTGAGCCAATCACCCCAACGGACGTAGGGTGTTTGCTGGGTGCGGCGATAGATTTCGGTGGCGTGGAGTTCGTAGACATTGGGGCGCGATCGCCAGTGGGTGACTCCGTGGGGATCGATGAAGGCGGAATAGCCGGTGTTGGCGGCGCGGGCCACCCATCGATCGGTTTCGATCGCCCGCATCACGTCTTGGGCGTGGTGTTGGGCAAACATCGTGGGCCGGTAATGGGCGTTGTTGGCTGCCGAGAGAATGAATTGCCCGCCGCTGGCCGCCTGCGATCGCGCCAATTCCGCATGGGCTGAGTCATAGCAAATCAAGGCGATCGCCTGGCCAAAGGGAGTGTTGAGGCGCTGATTGGGCTGGCCGAGGGCCAACTTGGTGTCCAGCGGCGATAGCCGATCGATCAAGCCGCCGATCACAGACTCAAAGGGAATATATTCCCCCAGGGGCACAAGGCGCACTTTGTCATAGCGACCCACGGCTTTTCCGGTGCGATCGAGGGAGATGAGGCTGTTGGTGAGGCGATCGGGTTGCTGGCGATCGGGCGCAAACAGGCCCAACCACACGGGCACAGCCCGATCGAGCACTGCCGACAGGAATTCATTGCGTCGATCGCGAGTGGCCTCCGCTGTCCAGACCATTGGCAAGGCCGTTTCGGGAATCAACACGCCGTCAACGCCCGCCTCTGCAAGAGTTTCATAGCCCCGTTGATAGCCCGTGAGGGCCCTGCGCCAACCTTCGGAGCCAAATTTCAGATCGTTGGGAATATTGCCTTGGATTACCCCGATCGTCAGGGCCGCAGCGGGGCGATCGGCTAAGGGTTGGGCAGCCAAAGCGGCCCCCAAGCCATGGCCCAACAGCAACAGCGCGATCGCCCCGGCCCACCAACGCCGCCGATGGGTCAGCCAAGCTTCTGCCCAGGCTCCATTCACCCCCACAATCACCGCCGTTACCAGGGCGGGGCCCGACAATTGGCCCAAGTGCAAAATCGCTAAGTTATGAGGCGCTTGGGTCAGGCCCAATCCCGTCCAAGCCAAGGGGGATTGGTTCCAGAGCCATTCCGTCACCAACCACAGGGCCAGGCCCAGCGCCCAGCGTCCGCCGGCCGATCGCCCCGCCAATTTGCGGTGTAGCAGCCCAAACCCCACCGCCCAGCAGGCGACCTGTGACCCGGCCCAACCGGCCGCCACCAACCAGCACACCAGGGCAATGGTAAGGCTGGTGGCCCAGGACACTCCCAGCCACATCATGGGATGTAGGCCCGTGAGCCAAAACACCGCCACGAGGTTGTAGCCCAAACCCCAAAGCCAGCCCAAACCGAGTCGATCGCGCCAATTGAGCGTTGGGTTTGCCAGCAACCACCACAGCGGGGCGATCGCCACCCAGGGGAGCGGCCACCAGCCCACCGGCTCCGGCCCCAGCCCCATCGCCACCCCAGCCCCCAAGGCCAGAGCCGATCGCTGCCAACGACTCCACAGCGATCGCCTTGGCCCTGGCTCGCCAGCGGTGGGCGCAACGCCGCTGACCCAACGACTCAGAAAATCCGTGCCTTGCCCCCCGGTTTTGCGACCAAACACGCCCTAACGCCCCTGTTCGATCGCCGGTTTGGGGGTTTCGGGGACGGGTTCGGCGCTGGGGCTGAAGGCTGGGCCAACCCAAGCCAGGGCAATGGCCCCCAGCACGATCCACTGGGTTGCTTGCAGGAGCTGATCGGGCGATCGGGGAGCCGTTGGAGGATTGGAGTTGGGGGGCAAATCCGGTTGCATAGCTAGTTTTAAGAGTGTTGTTGAGAGTGTTGTTGGGATTGCTTTTGGGATTGCTTTTGGGATTGTTTTTGGAATGAGGCTTCGGTTCAATCAGCCAAACGCTGAACCAAAATTAGTGTGACATCATCATCGGTGCGCTGGGCGATTCGATCGGACTCTAAAAACGCCCGCAGCCGATCGATCACGACGGCCAGATCTTGGCTTTGGGCTAAAAACCGAAACAACGGCTGAAAAAAGGGCTGAAAAGGCGATTGATCGGGTTCCTGTAAGGCCAAGCGCTGCAAACCATCGGAAAAGAGCGCGAGAGACTGCCAATCACCAAGCCAAGTGACCAACTGAGGCGATCGGGCGGCCCCTGGCTCCTGCAAAAATCGGGTTTCGTTAGCAAATTCTCCCTGTTCCGGCTGCGTGAGCGTTTGCCAGTTGCCCTGGGCATCTTGAATCACCACCGCCCCATCACCAATTTGGCCGATCGCCAATCCCGTTGGTAAGGCCACCGTCACCACCAAGGTGCAAGCCAACTCTCGCAAGGCCAAATCCCGATCGCGTGCGGCCCGATCGACCGCCCACCGAGCCGCCCGCACCACCGCCCGCAACAACGGCAACCAATCCGCCAACGATCGGGGCGATCGCCGCCGCTGCCAACGGGGCAACAGCGTTAAAACCGTTTCCACCGCCACCTGGGCCCCCAAATCGGAGGCACTGGCCGATCCGGCTCCGTCGGCCACCACCGCAAATCCTGCCCGATCGCCCAAGGCCCAACCACTGGCATCTTGGCAAGGTTCCGCCGCCCGCCGATGCCGACTCCCCGCCACCGACAGGGCGATCGATGCCATCCGCATCGATTCCAGTTGCATCCCAAGTTGCAGCGATGCAACTTCCTGACCCGTGACGCTCAATCCTAACTCCTGTCTACACAAACCAGCGGCAACTCAATCATAAAGGTTGTACCCGCCCCTAACTGGGACTCCAACCACAATCGACCGCCATGCTTTTCTTCAATCACTTGTCGAGACAGGGTTAAGCCCAAGCCGGTTCCTTTGCCCACCAATTTAGTTGTAAATAAATGCTCAAAAATTTGGCTTTGTAGCTCCTCAGCAATGCCGCGCCCATTGTCCTGGATGGATAGGTGAACCGATTTTTGATCCGCCGAGAGGGCAGTGGTGATGATGATTTGGGGGGGATTTTTGCTAAGCGCCTGGACAGGGCGATCGCGGCAAGCTTCATCCAGTTCATCGATCGCATTAGCTAGCAAATTCATAAACACCTGATTCAGTTGACCGGCAAAGCATTCCACTTCAGGCACATCACCATAGTTTTTAATGACCTGAATGGCGGGCCGATGATCATGGGACTTCAGGCGATGTTTTAACAATAAAATTGTGCTGTCCAATCCATCTTGCAAATCAAAACTAACTGGATATTCACTATCTAAGCGCGAGAAGGTTCTTAAGCTATCACTAATCGTTTTAATGCGATCAATTCCCTGATTCATCGACTCCAAAAGCTTGGGCAAGTCCTGGCGAATGAATTCTAAGTCCACTTCTTCAATGAGTTGTTGCACCTGCTGATGGGGATCGGGGTGATGTTCCGCATAGGCATCCAACAGGGCAAACAGATCCTCTAGGTGCTCCAACGCAGGGCGAATATTGCCCTTTAAAAACCCCAAAGGATTATTAATTTCATGGGCCACCCCGGCGACCAAATTCCCCAGGGCCGACATTTTTTCACTTTGTACCAGTTGAATTTGCGCTTGCTGAAGCTGTTCCACCACCTGCTCAAGGGTCGTGGACTTTTCTAAGAGCTGAGCCTCGGATTCTTGCAAACGTCGTTCGGCCATCACTCGATCGGTCACATTCTGGGCGATCGAGTAAATGGATAGCATCTGATCTTGGTCATCAAAAACCGGCGTGTTAATCCATTCACAAATAATGACACTGCCGTCTTTGCAGATATTCTCATTTTGACAAACAACCGTTTTTCGCTCCTGTAAGAGGGCTACCATCAGCGGCTTAATTTCGGTTTGCACGGTTGGCGACACGATATGGCTAACCGGTTGTAGATAAATTTCTTCCGCAGAATAGCCAAAGATTTTTTCGGCAGCCGGGTTCCAACTGATGACACAGAAATCTTGGTTCCATTCAATCAGCGCTAAGGGGGTTTGCTGAATCAGGAAACTGAGTTTTTCAGTGATGCCAAGAAACTGGTTTGACATAACAGTCAGTTGTTGAATGGAAGGAAAATTAGCAATCTTGCTGAGTCGATGTCTGAAAAGCGTCTTGGATTATTTGCCAAGCACGAATCATCACGAAGGCAAGGAGCTTAAGCCCCTTATCTGCGATGACACCTGAAAGGAGTAGCTATGGCTTTTCAGACATCTACTTAGGGATAACTCTTAGCAAGCTATCCAAACACTAAACATCAAACAATCAGCCCAGGACAGACCATAATTATGAATATCTGCATTGGATTGAATATTTATAAAGAGTACCAGCGTATTAGAACTTTAAATTTGAGTTGCAAAATGTGCAAATAGCACCAGGTCTTCTCCAATGTTAACGGATGATCCGAATGGCCGCCGTAAATTTGTGATATTTGTAGTTAAAGTTTCGATAATGCATCATCACAAATTAATCCCCCACCTTAGCTGCCGATCAGTGGTGCGTTAAGGTTCTGGAATGATTTTGCTCAATTTTTCGCCAAAAATCAGCAGAGATGCGATTAGCGCGAAATTTCAACTCCGTTCGGGTCAAGGCGCGTTCCTTCGCCATGGAGATTCATCGGCGGCGATCGCCCGTTCCAGCGGTTCTAAACCAATTTTGCCTAGACCAATCGCGCTTGGCGATAGAACTGCACCCGATCGCGCAGGGTATTGGCCGGGGTTTCTTGGCTCCAATGTTCCACCAAGGCATGGCCCAAGGCCCAAGCTTCCCGCTCCGGTGGCTGACCATTGTCGGTCACCAGCGGCCACAGGGACAACCAATCTAAGTTGCGCGATCGCGCTTCGCCGTCCAGGCCTGCTGTGGGTTGCAGTAGGCTAAACAGGTCGTAGGCCAGTTGCAATTTACCAACCACCAGGGGCAATTGCTCGATCGGGATGCGCTCGGCCAACAGATAGGCCAAGGTTGGAGAGCCGGTCATCACCCGCGAAATGAGTTGCAGAACGGGGCTTTTGAGAAACAGGGCCAGCCCTTGGGCGGTGGACATTTGGAACACATATTGATCGATGATGCGAGCGGCGGCCGTGGCGCGGGCTTCCCGATCGCGCAGGAAGCGGGCCAAGCGAAGTTCCTGGGCTGGGCCGATCGCCTCGAGTAATGCCAGGGACAGGGTTTCCAGCCCCCAAGGCCCCCGCTCTCCCAACACCACAGGCAAGAATTGATCGCAATGTGCCCCCAGCAGCTCGGCGCGATATTGCACCGCTTCCCGCATCGATTGCTCCTTGGGTCGATCGCCCCCTAACCAGTCGTAGGGCGGTTGCCACTCCCGCAGGGGCCGCAAGCGATCCACCTGGGAAATGACCCCAATCACCGGAGCTGTTACCCCAGCGGCCTGCAAATCTCGCAAGCAGTCCAAATCTATCTGTAGCGCCGGATCCAGCGCTGGAGTCACCAACAGGATCACGTCTGCGGCCCGAGCGGCCGCCCGGGCCCGCTCTCCGGCCGTTGGGTTACCCGCCTGTTCATAGCCCGGTGAGTCCCACAGCCGCAACCGATCGCCCGTGGCGGCCACCCACTCATAGCTCACCACCCGATCGGTGTTGGGCAGCACATCCGTTTCCGCCAACTCCGCCGCAAATAGCCCATTCACCAGGCTACTTTTGCCGGCCCCCGTTCGCCCCAACAACAACACATTCACCACAGCGGTGGCGATCGCCTCTTCCGGTTCCGCTTGGGCAATCAAGGCTTGCAGGGTTTCGGTTTGGGCCTGGGGAATGGGTGAGGCGATCGGGGCAAAATTTTCCGGCGGCAACCCGGCCCCACCGTACAGGGCGATCGCCTGGCGCGCCAAATTCCGCAAAGCCGTTTCCCGCAACACTTGCCCCAAATTTGCCAACAGGGCGCGATCGGCCCGAGTGCTGGAGCCTTGGGTGATCGTTCGAGCCGCCGCCGCCACCGGATTCAAAAACCACTGGGCCCACTGCCAAGCCCGAAACGCCTTGCGCATGGAAGGCTCCAGCTTTTGATACAGCGTATAGGTCTCGTAGGCTTGGCCCACGGTCACCTGGCCCAAAACCGGCTCCAGTTGCTGCATCCAGCGATCCAAATCATCCACCGTCCCCCGCATCAACCGATAGGCTTGGGGCACATAGATACTGAGTAAGGGATAGCTAGCCTCCGGGTAATAGGCCCGAGCCACCGCCGTCGTTAAGCTCAAACAACGCTGCCAAAACTGATCCCAATTTTCCCAAGGGGCCGGGTCGTTTTGGGCAGCTTGCAACAGTTCCGTTAAGGCCACTTCCGCCCGCGCCAACGCACCTTCATTCACCGGCACAGCAACATGATCGCCCCGCTGTTCCCAGTCCGCCAGCCCCGCCGAGGCGATCGCCGCTTCCACTTGCCCCACCATGGATTTTGTCCAGCGCACCAGCAACCAGCGCCAGCCCACCAGCATCAGGGTAAACAGTCCCCAAATCCAACTCAAGCCCCAAGCGTGCAACTGGGAGCCGGCCGCCCACAGCACCACCCCCACTATCGTCACCAACGGCAGCGCCAACACCACCCACTGCCACCGCGCCAATCGCACCATTGCCGCCAACTCCCAAGGCTACGGTTCCCATTCTAGAAACCATCAGGGGCGATCGCCCAAGCTTTTTTAATGCGTGAGAATGGGCAGCAAAACCATGCGTAACAGCAACCATGCGATCAAAAAAAGGCGATCAAAAAAGGCGATCGGTTCACCAGGTTACAAAATCAGGTGATCGTCATCACCCTCAGCACAAACATTAAGATTGACACCTGACCAAAAGAAATTGCTAAGCTAGATGTCTGAGTTGATGAAAACACGATCAATTTCAACTCTATCAACGCTTCATCACGGATTAATTTAGATGTCTCCACTGAATGCTTCTTCAATCAATTCTTTTCCTGAAGTTCCTGGCTATAGAATTGTTGAACAAATTCACCGTGGGTCACGTACATCCGTTTATCGCGCCGTCCAGCACCATAGTCAGCGACTAGTAATTCTAAAAGCGCTGCATTCAAGCTATCCCACCTTTAGTGAATTAATTCAATTCCGAAATCAATACGCCATCACTCAAAATCTTGATGTTCCAGGCATTGTGCAGCCTTTAGATTTGGAGCCGATCGGCAATAGCTATGCCCTGATCATGGAAGACTGTGGCAGCATTTCTCTTCAGCAATATTGTCAGCAGCAACAACTCAGCTTAGGTGATGTACTCAACATTGCCCTGCAACTGACCACCATTCTGCATAACCTGCATCAGCAACGGGTCATTCATAAAGATATTAAGCCGGCCAATATTCTAATTCATCCAGAATCCAAGCAAGTCAAACTCATTGACTTTAGCATCGCGTCCCTATTGCCCAAAGAGACACAGGAAATTCAAAACCCGAATGTTCTTGAAGGAACCCTAACTTATCTTGCGCCGGAGCAAACCGGACGCATGAACCGGGGGATTGACTATCGCGCGGATTTTTATGCCTTGGGTGTGACCTTATATCAACTACTCAGTGGCCAATTGCCCTTTGAGTCAGAGGATCCAATGGAACTGGTGCATTGTCATATTGCCAAAGTACCCACACCCGTTGAGCAAATCAATCCAGCCATTCCAGCCATCGTAGGGGCGATCGTTTCTAAATTGATTGCCAAAAATGCTGAGGATCGCTATCAAAGTGCTTTGGGACTCAAACATGATTTACAACAATGCTTGAACCAGTGGCAGGACACAGGCACTGTTGCTGATTTTGAATTGGGTCAACGGGATTTAAGCGATCGCTTCCTGATTCCTGAAAAACTCTATGGCCGCGAAACGGAAGTTCAAGCGCTCCTGAAAGCCTTTGATCGGGTTGCTCAAGGCCGTTCAGAATTGATGCTAGTGGCGGGATTCTCTGGAATTGGCAAAACCGCTGTTGTTAACGAAGTTCACAAGCCCATCACTCAGAAAAAAGGCTATTTCATTAAGGGCAAATTTGATCAATTCAATCGCAGTATTCCCCTCTTTGCGTTTGTACAAGCATTGCGCGACCTGATGGGACAGCTTTTGTCAGAATCTGATGCGCAATTAGCCCAATGGAAAACCCATATTCTGGAAGCCGTGGGCAGCAATGGTCAAATTCTGATCGATCTCATTCCTGAGCTGGAACAAGTTATTGGACCGCAGCCGCCCGCTCCAGAGCTTTCTGGTGAAGCTGCCCAAAATCGTTTTAACCACTTATTTCAAAATTTCATTCAAGTTTTTGCAAAATCAGATCATCCCCTCGTCATTTTTATCGATGATCTGCAATGGGCTGATTCAACTTCTTTGGGATTGATGCAAAATCTGTTAACAGAGGCTCGCTCCCATGCTCAATGTCTCTTGGTTTTGGGAGCCTATCGAGATAATGAAGTGTTGCCCGGCCATCCCTTTTTAATCACAGTAAAAGCCTTAGAAGAGGCCCATGTTTCCCTGACGACCCTCACCCTCGGCCCCTTAAGTGCGGAGAGTCTCAACCAGTTAATTGCTGATACTTTCCGAACCTCAAACAGCAAAGTGCAGCCCTTGACCCATCTGGTGATGCAAAAAACCCAGGGCAACCCATTCTTTGCGACCCAATTCCTCAAAGCACTACACCAAGATAGTCTCATTACCTTCGATCGGGAGGCGGGTCACTGGCAATGCGACTTAGTACCAGTACAGGACGCAGCCTTAACGGATGATGTGGTGGAGTTCATGGCCTTGCAGCTCCAAAAGCTACCCATGGTCACCCAAGAACAACTGAAGTTTGCCGCTTGTGTTGGGGCTAAGTTTGACCTCAAGACCTTGGCGATTGTTTCAGAACAAAACGAAATTCAAGCGGCTTCAGCCCTATGGCCAGCATTGCAAGAGGGGCTAATTTTGCCGGAGGGCAAGATTTATAAGTTCTATGCGGATCGTGATTCGTCCCAGGTCGATCAAGCCTGGAGCGAAGAAATTTCTGGGCAAATTCAATACCGTTTTTTCCATGACCGAGTGCAACAGGCTGCTTATTCCCTGATTCCTGAAGATCAAAAACAGGTGACTCACCTGAAGATGGGTCAGTTGCTCCAAAACCGCTTGTCGGCAGCAGAGCGCGAGGAGAAGCTATTTGATATTGTTGGTCATTTGAATTTGGGGCATGGGCTATTAAGTCAGCAAAATGAACGAGAGTCATTGATTCGACTGAATCTTGCTGCCATTGACAAGGCGAAAAAGGCAACGGCTTACGGTGCGGCTCAAGACCTCGTGACGATCGGGCTGGAGCTACTTTCAGAAGAGCCTTGGCAAAACCAGTATGAATTGAGCTTAAAACTCCATCAAATGGCAGCAGATGTGGCCTGTTTAAAGGCTGATTTTGAGGGAGCGATCGCCCAAGTTCAACAAGTTTTAGAGCAAGCTCAAACCGTCTTGGATAAAGTGCCTGTTTATATGGTGCAAGTCAGGGTGTTGACGGCTCAAAATCAATTGGCAGAGGCGATCGCCATTGCTGCCCAAGCTATCACTGAATTGGGAGTTCAGTTTCCCGACGACATCACACCAAGCCTCATCGCCCAAACCTTGCAAACTGTGGAAACTGAGCTAGAGGGAACGGTCATTGAGGATTTGGTCAATTTGCCGGTGATGACTGACCCAAAGACCATTGCCGCCATGGAATTGCTGGGCATGATTATGCCCATGGTATTTATTGCGAAGCCCACATTTTTGCCCTTTGTTTGCGCAAAAATTGTGAGTTTATCGCTCCAGTTTGGCAACACACCTGTCTCAAGTGTTGGTTATACGACTTACGGCTTAGTTTTAGCCACGGGGTTCGGTCAGGTCGATCGGGGCTATCGCTTGGGAAAAATGTCCTTAACCCTAATCGATCAGCTCAATACAAAAGCATACAAGTGCCTGAGCATTCTTTTCTTTGCTGCCTGTGTTCAGCACCAGAAAGAATCAATGACTTCCATGGCTGCTTTGCTCAAGCAGGGGTATTTAACCGGTATAGAAGCCGGTGACTTTTTATATTTAGGCTATTGTTTAGCCCACTATTTTTATGCTTATTTCTATGGCGGCAAGGAATTATCTGGACTGCAAGCCGAGGTTGATCAATTCTGTTCTGCTATTGCTTCGTCAAAGCAAGATAACGCTCTAGCATACTTGCAGATGACGAGTGAGTTTCTTGAACGATTGTTGGTCACACACCGCCAGCCCGCTCTCTTGATTGGCGATCGTTATGACGAGACGAAAATCTTTCCAAAACATCTTCAAAATCAGCAACTCACTGATCTTGGGATTGCTTACACCTACAAATTGATCTTGGCCTATTTGTTTGGTGATTATGGGCTTGCCCTTGAATATCTCAATGAAGTCAAGCAGTATCTAGATAACATCGTCGGAATGTTGCATATTCCCGCCATCCATTTTTATGGAGGGTTAACCTGTTTGGTAATCGCGATCAGCAAGCCCGAAAATGAGCGATTAGAGTTACTCTCCTTGGTAGAACAGCACCACAGCAGCCTATCAACTTGGGCAGAGAATGCCCCGATGAATTACCAGCATAAACTGGATCTGCTGACAGCAGAAAAACATCGATTTTTGGGCAATTTCTTGGAGGCAATTAATGGCTATGAGCGGGCGATCGCGGGTGCTAAAGCTAATGGTTTCATTCAAGAAGAAGCTTTAGCATATGAACTGGCCGCGCAATTTTATCTCGATTGGGGTAAGGAGAAAATCGCCGCCAGCTATATGCAGGAAGCCTACTATGGCTATGCTCGCTGGGGAGCGAAAGCCAAAGTGGTTGATTTAGAGCAACGCTACGCCCAATTACTACAACCGATTCTGCAAGCGGCCAATCAACCCTTCGCCCTTTTAGAAACCCTAGCGACGATCACAAATCCTGCTGATTCATCACGCGCCACTCCGCATGGAAGTTCTAGCGGCAGCATTAACCAAATGCTTGATTTTACTGCCCTGCTACAGGTCTCTCAAAATCTGGTCAGTACGATCGCCCTAGATGAATTGCTGCAAACCCTAGCTCAGACGATGTTGAAAAACTCGGGAGCCGATCGATGTGCCTTAATCCTTTGGGAGGGCGATCGATGGCAGGTGAGAGTGATGGCCAACCCAGAGCAGGTGACATTGCAATCGACTCCTTTGGACGATAACCCCGACATTCCGATCAAGCTGATTCAATACGTCAAAAACAGGGCAGTGACAGTTGTTGTCAATGATCTTGATACCGATTTACCCGTCATTGGTGATTATCTAAACTGCTATCAACCCAAGAGTGTCTTGTGTTTGCCAATTCTTAACCAAGGAAATGTGCGGTCTATTTTATACCTGGAAAATCGATCAACCAGTGGCGTGTTTACCAGCGATCGAATCACTATTTTGAAATTTCTTTGCAGCCAAGCCGCCATTTCTTTGGAAAATGCTCGACTTTACCAACAATCTCAAACCTATGCTCAACAATTGGAACAGTCCCAATTGCAAATGGTGCAGAGCGAGAAAATGGCTTCTCTCGGAAACCTCGTGGCAGGGGTAGCTCACGAAGTTAACAACCCGATCGGCTTTCTCAATGGCAGCATTAACAATGGCAAGGATCACATTAAAGACCTATTGGCACATTTGGCGCTTTATCAGCAACATTATCCCAATCCAGTTATTCCCATTCAAGATCACGCTGAAGACATTGACTTGGAATATATCTGCGAAGATTTACCCCAGTTGCTGAACTCAATGCAGGGAGCAACCGATCGAATCAAATCGATCAGCACCAGCCTTCGCATTTTCTCTCGTGCCGACACAGAATATAAGGTCAGTGCTAATTTGCATGAGGGCATTAACAGCACGGTGTTGATTTTGAAATATCGACTCAAGGCAAATCAGTTTCGGCCTGCCATCGAAGTCAAAACTGACTACGGAGACATACCAGAAGTTGAGTGTTTCCCAGGACAAATCAACCAGGTATTTATGAATATCCTGGCCAATGCGATCGATGTGTTTGATGAAATGGTGCAGGGTCGATCGTTCAAGGAATTAGAAGCGCATCCCCAAATCATCACAATCAGGACAACTCTTGTTGATGATCAAGTGCAGATTTCAATTCGGGATAATGGCAAGGGCATTAGCGAAGAGGTGCAAGCCAAGATCTTTGACCATTTGTTTACCACAAAGGGCGTGGGCAAGGGGACGGGATTAGGGCTAACGATCGCCCGCCAAATTGTCGAGAAAAAACATGGCGGCAGTTTGACAGTTCAGTCAGCATTAGGACAGGGAACTGAGTTTTTGATTCAACTGCCAATCAAGGGCTAGACGAGGTTGCAAAGCATTGTTCAACGGCAATAATTCGATCGGGAAAGGCGATCGGGGCGATCGTCTCACCAGGTTGCAAAATCAGCTGATCGCCATAGCCATCAACACGGGGCGATCGATAAACTTCTAAGTGTCGCTGCTCCAAGTCTACTAACCAATAGTCCCCGATCGACTCGCGGGCATAGAGTGCGCCTTTGACCTGGCGATCGTATCGAGCGGTGCTGTCAGCAACTTCAATTAGCAAATGAAGATGGGCAGGGGTTCGATGTCAACCTTCCCTAAATCGATACAAACTAGAGTAATTCTGCGTCTCTAGGAACCGGGATTGAACCACCAATTTCAACCACCATTACCGCCGCACTACAAATCAGTCACTCTATCTATGGCTAATTTTATGGTTAATTGTTAATTCTTATTATTTGACCAACCTCGCACTTAATACAGGAACTTATTTCGGGATAATCCATATTGTGTTCCTGTTACTTAGGAAATACCCAGAGCCTCAAAAAGATCGTCGCCGCATTAGACTTGAGAGTGCTGGAAAAGGTACTATCATGCATAATGGTATCGCCAATCAATTAGCATCTACGATCATGTTTAAGTTTGGTATTGAGCATGAGGTCGCTTTAATTAACGCCAAAGGTCAATTGGCAGATTTTTCGCGAGCAAAATTTTCTGAATTGGCTCAAATTATTGAACGCCTACCTTCTTACGAAAATGATGGCAATCAACTCCACATTGGAAATGCTGGTATCCGACAGAAGAGATGGTATCTTGAGGGAATGGAGCGATTTTCTAATACAGGAGAATTAACTGCTTTTATTCCAAAAGGCATTGAAATTAGGACAACTATTCATTCCACTGTTAAAAGTACAATTGCTGAATTGCAAGCAAGCTTCCATTTGCTGCGTGAAGCAGCTTCCAACTTGGGTTTTTCTCCCGCACTAGCGACATTCAATCCATATTTAACTACTTTTGATCTCGATTCTCCTTTGAGCGAGTATGAAATAAAGTGGCTGGAAGCATTTCCTGAAGATCAAACAGATCATATCGCGATGCTCTCATATGGGCCAGATTTGAATCTATCGTTGACAGGGATGTCATTCGAGGAAGTTATTGATGCTGGGCAAAAGCTTATTTACTATAGTCCCTACATTATTCCTTTTAGCTATAGCTCTCCTTTTTTTAACGGTTCTCTATGGGATGGCTTGTCGGTTCGAACATTTATACGAACGGGATTAAGATCTACGGTTAGGGTTTTTTTGGAAAAGCCTGAACAACAAATTTATAGCCAGCCAGTCTTCACAAAAGTTGCACGTTTGCCAGCAGAAGTAGGTCGTATTGAGTTTAAAGCATTTGACGGTTGCGATGATTTTACGATGTACGCGAGTCTATTGGCCTTATTAAAGGGAATAATCTTGGATAAGTCGTTACTAGGCCGATCAACTCTACCTGATGTGGCGTTACATCAAATTTCTGCACGATTTGGCTTTGACAATGAGGCTATTTTTGACAATGCCAATCAGGTTTTGCAAGCCGCTCAATCTGCATTGAATGACCATGCGGATCCGGATTCAGAGCTTTTGAGACAACTGTTCACACGCCTAAAGCAACGAAGAACACGATCACACGAACTGATTGAGTCATTTCATCGGCTAGGCTCAATCAAAGAAGTTCTGCAAGATACTTACCAATTTTCGGGGCTAGACTCCATCGCTTAGAGGTCTTTGGCAACTGTCACTTGTTGTGATGATTGGAGTTCTAGAATGTCTGTAATGTAATCCTTTCTCCAAGATAAGTAGTGCGTTCCAAATTGCGATCTACAATGAATGCATTCATTAATAAAAAAGATTTTGTTGATCTTCAATCCAATCTATAATTATGCGTGAAACTGTTATAGAGAATTAAGTCAAACTAAGGCTTAAGCTGTCATTTTGACCTATGCGATCGCTCCATTTGCAACTACTCAATCATGACCATCTCGATCAATTGGTGGCGATCGACCAGATAGCCTTGGGTGGTCTATGGAGCGCCGACACCTATCGCCGGGAACTGGATAGCCCGAATAGTGATTTGCTCGGGGCGATCGATCCGCAAGGACAACTGATCGGGTTTGGTTGCGCCTGGGCGATTGTTGACGAGTGCCACATCACGGCGATCGCCCTGCGGCCCGAGTGGCAACGACAGGGCTTGGGCCAAACCCTGCTGTGGGGCCTGTTGAGATTGGCGCGGCAACGGGAAATGAAACGCGCCACCCTTGAAGTGCGACCCAGCAACCAAGCCGCCCTCTCGCTTTACGAAAAATTTGGCTTCCAGGAGGCCGGCCGTCGCAAACGCTACTACGCCGATGGCGAAGATGCGGCGATCCTGTGGTTAGGCAAGTTGGATTGGCCCCAGTTTGCTCAACAGCTCGATCGCACCGCTGCTGACCTGAGCGATCGACTGGCGCAACATCAGTGGCAGTGGTGGGGAGAGATTGTGCCCCCAGCCGCCGGGGTCGGCAGCTCCCCAAGCCATGCGCTAGATTAAAAACCTATCTTTCAATCCTGCCCAACAGGTTCACCCAATTTTTGGGATTCACCCCAGTCCGCTGGCTCAATGGGGGTCTGCCAAATTCTGGCTGACGCTTGAGCTGGCCCATGTTTCACTCCCGATCGGGCCGTTTTGCCGCTGGCCCTTGCCATCAGCAATCCCAAGACCCGATTTTCAACCCAAACGTTCTTTAAAAATCCTAAAAGCATTCATCAATCCATCCCCCAGGATCGCCCAAAAGGCTTGATCCCCCCCTACCCCATCGGGGAACAAAATCCCCCGAAAGTTCATGGCAATTTCTCGAGTTCTTGAGCTTGCCAAGGGGAAGCTGATCGAGTTGGGGAAACCGCCCGATCGCCCCCCAATTGCCGGCCAGGTCAGCCCCAAACTGCCCAAACCGCGCGTGTTAAAATCAGATTTGCCAGCACTTCGCAGGTGATAGGGAACCGCCAATGTTTGAACGCTTCACTGAGAAAGCCATTAAGGTGATCATGCTCGCCCAAGAAGAGGCCCGCCGCCTGGGTCATAACTTCGTGGGCACTGAGCAAATCCTTCTCGGACTCATTGGCGAAGGCACTGGTGTAGCCGCCAAAGTCCTGAAATCCATGGGTGTCAACCTCAAGGACGCTCGGATTGAGGTCGAAAAAATTATCGGTCGCGGCTCCGGTTTCGTGGCTGTGGAAATTCCCTTCACGCCCCGGGCCAAGCGGGTTCTGGAACTGTCGCTCGAAGAGGCCCGCCAACTGGGTCACAACTACATCGGCACAGAGCACCTGCTGCTGGGCCTGATCCGCGAAGGAGAGGGGGTCGCGGCCCGAGTGCTGGAAAATCTGGGCGTTGACCTGTCGAAGGTGCGCACCCAAGTGATTCGGATGTTGGGCGAAACGGCGGAAGTGACTGCCGGTGGCTCCCAAGGCCGCACCAAGACCCCAACCCTGGATGAGTTTGGGGCTAACCTGACCCAACAGGCCGCTGAAGGCAAGTTGGATCCGGTGGTGGGTCGCCAGAAGGAAATTGAGCGGGTGATTCAGATTTTGGGTCGCCGCACCAAAAACAACCCGGTGTTGATCGGGGAGCCGGGCGTGGGTAAAACCGCGATCGCCGAAGGGTTGGCCCAACGGATTGCCAATGGCGATGTGCCGGACATCCTGGAAGACAAGCGGGTCGTGACGCTGGATATCGGTCTGTTGGTGGCCGGTACCAAGTATCGCGGGGAGTTTGAAGAGCGCCTGAAGAAGATCATGGATGAGATTCGCCAGGCCGGTAACGTGATCCTGGTGATCGATGAAGTCCATACCCTGATTGGCGCGGGTGCTGCGGAAGGGGCGATCGATGCCGCCAACATACTGAAGCCAGCCCTCGCACGGGGCGAATTGCAGTGCATCGGCGCAACAACCCTGGATGAGTACCGCAAGCACATCGAGCGGGATGCGGCCCTGGAGCGGCGCTTCCAGCCGGTGATGGTGGGCGAGCCGACCGTGGACGAAACGATCGAGATTCTGCGCGGTCTGCGGGAGCGCTACGAGCAACACCACAAGCTGAAGATTTCCGATGAAGCGCTGGAGGCGGCGGCCAAGCTGTCCGATCGCTACATCAGCGATCGTTACTTGCCGGACAAGGCGATCGACTTGATCGACGAAGCGGGATCGCGGGTGCGCTTGCTGAATTCCCAACTGCCTCCGGCCGCCAAGGAATTGGACAAGGAGCTGCGGGAAGTCCTCAAGCAAAAGGACGAAGCCGTGCGATCGCAGGACTTTGACAAGGCCGGCGAGCTGCGCGACAAGGAAATGGAAATTAAGCAGCAAATCCGCAACATCGCCCAAACCAAAAAATCGGAAGAGCGGGCCGATGATCCGCTACAACCGGTGGTGGACGAAGAGGATATCGCCCAAATCGTTGCTTCCTGGACGGGTGTGCCGGTGAACAAGCTCACCGAGTCCGAATCCGAAAAGCTGCTGCACATGGAAGACGTGTTGCACCAGCGGCTGATCGGCCAAGACGAAGCGGTGAAGGCTGTGTCTCGTGCCATTCGTCGGGCCCGCGTGGGTCTGAAGAACCCCAACCGCCCGATCGCCAGCTTCATCTTCTCCGGCCCCACCGGGGTTGGGAAAACCGAGCTGACCAAGGCCTTGGCGGCCTATTTCTTTGGCTCCGAAGAAGCGATGATCCGCCTCGACATGTCGGAATACATGGAGCGGCACACGGTCTCGAAACTGATCGGTTCGCCTCCAGGCTATGTGGGCTACAACGAAGGCGGCCAATTGACGGAAGCCGTGCGTCGTCGTCCCTACACCGTGGTGCTGTTCGATGAAATCGAAAAGGCCCACCCCGATGTGTTCAACATGCTGCTGCAAATCCTGGAAGATGGTCGCTTGACCGATGCCAAGGGTCGCACGGTGGACTTCAAGAACACCCTGATTATCCTCACCTCGAACATCGGTTCCAAGGTGATTGAAAAGGGTGGCGGCGGTCTGGGCTTCGAGTTTGGCGAAGACCAAGCCGAGTCTCAGTACAACCGGATCAAGTCCCTGGTGAACGAGGAGCTGAAGAACTACTTCCGCCCCGAGTTCCTGAACCGCCTGGACGAAATCATCGTCTTCCGCCAACTGAGCAAGGACGAGGTGAAGGAAATCGCCGAAATCCTGCTCAAGGAAGTGTTTGCTCGCTTGACCGAGCGCGGCATCACCCTGGCGGTAACCGACAAGTTCCGCGAACGGTTGATCGAAGAGGGCTTCAACCCCAGCTACGGGGCGCGGCCACTGCGTCGGGCAATTATGCGCCTGCTGGAAGACGTGCTGGCGGAGGAAATCCTCTCCGGCCGGATCAAGGACGGCGACACGGCCACGATCGACCTCGACGAAGACCGCAACGTGAAGGTGGACGTGACGGCCGGTGCGCCGCCCGCTGAAACCCGCGAGCTGGTGGGTCAAGGGGCTGAGTAACTCTGAACCGAACGCGATCGAGCCATCTCGTCTTGATCGCGATCGGGTTCAGTTCAGCTCAGTTCCAGCCCTTGATAGGAATGCACTAGCGCTTATTTGTGAAAGGGCGACCCGTTGGGGCCGCCCTTTTACGGTTTTTGCTGACCTTTGCTGGGGCCAGTTCTTGATCCAGATTGGCTGAATACCACCCAGGAATCACCGCTGACCGGTGTGGCGGCATCGATCGCACTGACCACAGCGCCAGTTAGCCGACTTGGGCGGTAACCCCAACGCTTGCAACAGAAAACGCCACCGACAACCCCGATCGCCCCCGTAGCGACGCATCGAAAGCTCAACCGATCGACCCATGCGAGCTTGGCGGGCGATCGCCGCTGACCATTGCCCCGACAATTGCCCCGACAATTTGTAGTGGAACGGGTCGAGCCAGTCCAGTTGACCGAGGGCATGGAGCCAACTGAGGGCGATCGCCCCTTCAGCAAACTGATCGGCAATTTCGGCGATCGCGCCTTCCTGGGGCAAACGTCGGGCCACAAGTCCCAAATTTTGAATTTGTTGGCGGGTTTGTTGCTGAAAGTGGCGATCGAGCCGTCGATCGGTGCTGTCCAGCCAGCCGGTAGGTTCACTGACCAACAGCAAAATATCGGCCGGTTGCCCATCCCGACCGGCTCGGCCAATTTCCTGCACATATTCCGCCGGGATCAGCGGTCGATGCCAATGAACAATCCAGCGCACATCGGGGCGATCGATCCCCATGCCAAAGGCGCTGGTGCAGACCAAAAAGGGCAACTCACCCCCCACCCACTGAGCTTCCAACCGGCGGCGATCGGGCGGTGGCAACCCGGCATGATAGGCGGCTGTCTGGTGGCCCCGATCGCGCAAATTCCGGGCCAGGTCTTCGCAGGTTTGGCGGCTGCGGGCAAAAATCAAGCCCCCTTGGCCGGGGCGATCGCGTAACCACCGCCGCAAACGCCACTGACGCTGGGCGGGAACCCAACAGCGCTGCACCTGTAATCGCAGGTTGGCTCGATAGGGGGATTGCTCAAACCGGGCTGGGTTCCGCAACCCCAGCACTTGGGCAATGATGGACCGATCGGTGGGGGTGGCGGTGGCCGTGAACGCGGCGATCGGGATTGGCTTTTGGGCCGCTGCTTCCAGGGTTTGGCGGGCGATCCCTAACCGGCGGTAGGCGGGCCGAAAGGTTTCGCCCCACTGGGCCAAGCAATGGGCCTCATCGATCGCCAGTCCTTGAATTTGGGGAGCTAACCGCAACAACCGTGACCAAACTCGCTGGCTGAACAGGGTTTCGGGTGACAGATACAGCAATCGCAACTGGCCCCGCTCCAAGCGATCGAGCACCTCTTTTTGTTGCGATCGAGGCACTTCACTATGCAGGGTGGCGGCCGGCAATCCCTTGGCCCGCAGGTCTGCCACTTGCCGATCCATCAGCGACACCAGGGGCGACACCACCACAGTCAAGCCCGATCGCAACAGGGCCGGCAATTGAAAGCACAAGGATTTACCGGTTCCCGTTGGCAACAGGGCCCACAGATCCCGTCCTTGCAAAATGGTTTGGATGATGTCGCCCTGGGGGCCGCGAAATCCGTCGTAGCCCCACAGGGTTTGGAAGAGCGATCGCGCCCGTTGCCACTCATCCATCCCGATCGCGCCTCTGCCCCGAATGCCGCGCCATTCGTCAATGGCCTAAACCAATGGCCTAAACCGAAGCCAGGGGGCGATCAGCCGGTTTGGGATCAACTTTGCTGCACACTTCGTAGAAATTCGTGACCGGCGGTTTCAGGAAAAGGTGAGCCATTTTGGCAAAAATTGCCTCGCAAGCTTCATTGCGATTGGCATCCATATCATCAATGTTGTCCCAAAAGATCACCGCAATGCCGCGATCGCTGTTGGTCTCTTGCAGCAAATAAGCCCCTTCAAAACCCTGTTTGTAGGTGGAAACTGCCGCTTCAAACAATTGTTGAGCTTCGGCAAATTTGCCCGGCCGAAATTCCCCGATCGCCACGTAGGCATATTGATGCTTCAGGAAGTCTAGAAATTCGCTCATAATACTCGTCGAGTCCTAACGGTGCTTGCTTAAGGCCAGCCTAACTCGATCCCTTGACGCAACTGGAAAAAGCCGATCAAACATCACTAACTTGTAGCGAATTGAAATGCTTTGCAACCTCTCGGTTTGCTAACTTTACGAAGCAATAATCAAAGCGATACTAAAGGTCATAATCAGCCAGTTGGACGAATTGACTTTCGACCAGATTTTTTTAGTTAACTTGGTTAACTTGGCTAACTCGGTTAACTCGGCTAACGGCGCGATCGGGTGATTGCCCAAAGTCCCAAAAATCCCAAACCCACGCCACCCACACCCAACCACACCAGTTCCCCAGAATGCCATGGGGTCTCGGTGGTCGTTTCAGCGGTGGCGGCCACTGGTGAGGCGATCGCAGCGGCCACGGGAGCGGGACTGGTCGTGGGGGCAGCTCCGGCCAGCACGGTGGTTTCGTATCGAAACTCAAAGGGTTGGAAGTCGCCCGGTTGTTTCGGCTGACCTTTCAACACCAAGTCATAGGCCCCCGCTGCCGGAAACACGGTGGTTGCGCCGGGCATGTTTTGAAACCCTTCGGCGGCCTTGGGTGTGAGGGGCGGTTGCCAGGGTTGGGGGGCTGTCGGACTTTGCAAGCGGGGGCTGATGGTGAGTTGGCAGTTACAGCGATCGAGGGGGATCGTTGCGCCGCCTTTGCGAGTGAGGCTAAACCAAACGGTGGCCGGCTCCCCCGATCGGGGATTGTGGTCGGGTTCCAAGTGAAACAGGGCCGCCACGTCGGCTCCCGTCTTCACCTGGTGAGCCCCCGAGGGCCAGGCCAGGCCAAACCCCAGCCCGATCGCCCCCAAGCCAACAACCATCCAGCGAGCTGCCCGGCTCATGCGGCTTGCCCCAGATAGGCTTCCAAAACCCTTGGATCCGCTTGGATCATGTCCGGGGAGCCATCCGCTAAATTTTGACCATCCGCCAAAACCCACACCCGATCGCACAGGGACATAATCACATCCATGTTGTGTTCCACAATCAGGAAGGTCAGTCCTTCCCGATTCCAGGTTTGGATTCGATCGCAGATTTGCTCAATCAGGGCTGGATTCACGCCGGCCGCTGGCTCATCCAGCAACACCAACTTGGGTTGCACCATCAGGGCCCGTCCCATTTCCAGCAGTTTGCGCTGCCCACCGGACAGGGAACCGGCATATTCCCGCGCCATGTGGGCCAGGCCGATCGCCTCCAACAGTTCCATGGCTCGCAATTCCAAGTCCCGCTGCTGGCGACGGATGCGGTTGCTTTGGGTCCAAACTTCCCAAAACCGTTCGCCCCGTTGATCTTGGGCTGCCAAAATCATGTTCTCCAACACCGACAGCCGGGAGAGCACCCGCGCCACCTGAAAGGTTCGCACCATCCCCTGGCGGGCGATTTGGTGGGGCGACAGATTGTGAATGGGTTGCCCATCCAAAAACACTTCACCACTATCGGAGGGAATGAAGTTAGAGAGCAGGTTAAAGAGGGTGGTTTTGCCCGCGCCGTTGGGGCCAATCAGGCCGGTAATACTGCCCGATCGCACCTCAATGTTGGCTCCCTTCACGGCTTTCAGGCCCCCGAAGCTTTTGCAAAGTTGCTTGGCTTGCAGCAGGGGCCGAGCAGGCAGGGTTTCGGTCATTTGGGGCCGATCGCTGGTGGAAGGGGTCATGGCAACGGGCGACTCAAGGGGCAACGGGCCCCACGGGGCCCCACAAACACGGGACTGGCGGGATTCGAACCCGCGACCTAGCGCTTAGGAGGCGCTTGCTCTATCCATCTGAGCCACAGCCCCAAATCCAAATTTCAGACCGATTATAGGCGAATTTTTTGCGTTCCTTTAGTTAAGGCGGCGACGGTTACGGTGGTGGATTCACCTCAGGGGCGATCGCCTGGAGGGTCAATCGGTAATGGTAGAGGGCCACGGGGCGGTTGCGGGTCACGGAGGCATAGCGATCGCGTGGGGCCAGATAAACGGCCGTGAACTGATCGGCTTCGATCGCGTCCGGGGCAATGCGGCGATAATCCGTGGTGGTTTCCACCGCGTTGGCATAGACCGATCGCCCTTGCTGAGTACCCTCGTTTTGAAAGGACTGCACAATCACTTCCGTGGCCAGAAACCGCCGATCACTCGGTGTTTCGCTGGCTCGATCGGTCACGGTGGAAACCAAGGCCCGCTGATTAGCCAACTTCAAAATCTGCTCGTTGGGATTGCCCGGATCCGCCACCACCCCAGCAATGGCCCCTCGTCCCAGGTAAGCAGCGGCAATATTCAAACCGTTAAGGGCGCGATCGGCCACAATCGGGGCCCGATCGGGCGGCTGATATTTCCGTAGGGGAAAGGCACTCAGGGCCGGCGCAATGGTTTGGGGGCCAAATCGCACCGCAAAGCTCACGGGCTGTCCCAGGAGCGATCGATTGCTCTCAAAACCGGGAGTCACAATTTCCGGCGCGAACGGAGCCGACAACTCCAGCAACGTACTGGTGACCTGCCAATCACCCGCCACCCACGGGGGATAGATCAAGTCTCCGGTGGCGGGTTTGGTGGGGGGTTTGGTGACCCAATAGGGAAAAGCATTGACCCGATCGAGCAGGGGGCCCGCCTGGGCCACGGACGGCCAACCTAACCAAGCCATGAACCCCCAAAAAAGGGCCAAACCCAGGGCAATCCCCGGGGCAAACCAACGGCTGAACCCTCGGCTTGCCGATCGCTTCGATCGCCGCGTCACCCCACTACCACCCCGTTTGGAAATTCATAAACAGCCCCACAAAAAACGCCAACTGGGCCGCCAGCACGAACATATACAGCACCGCGCGGGGCCGAAAAATGGACAGAAGCAGCCCGATTGCCTTCAGGTCAATGATGGGGCCAAATACCAAAAAGGACAGCAAAGAACCGCTGGTGAACGCACCCGAAAAGGAAAGGGCAAAGAAGGAATCCACAGTGGAACAAATGGAGATCACCGCCGCCAACACCATCATGGCGATGATTGAGGTGACGGGCCCTTGTCCCAAACTGAGCACCACCTCGCGCGGTACGGCCACCTGCACCACCGCCGCGATCGCACTGCCCAAGATCAACACGCCGCCCAGTTCTCGCAGTTCCCGTACCACGTTCTCCAAAAACAATCGCCAGCGCTCGGCTCCACTCATGCGCTCGCGCGATCGATCCACCGCTAAGGACTGCATCGTGGCCAATGAAGACTCCAGCGGTTTGCCCGTGGTCACCCCTGGCCAGTAGGTTCCTGAGGTGAGCAAGCCCCGCTCCTGGGCCACTCGCTCAATGCCCGTTAACTCGCGCGATCGCAGCATGGAACGGGCCAAACCCGGATTCAGAAAAGGTCGTAAATCCTTTTGGGCCCCAAACACACAGCCCACAATCACCGCAATCAGCAAGGCCGCCAAAACCCGAAACACCACCAATTCGGGTCGATCGCGAAAGGCCGTCCAGGTGGCCCAAATGGCCACCGGATTGGCCGTGGGCGCAGCCAGCAAGAACCCCACCGCCACCGGGGCCGGAATTCCCTGCAACAACAGCCGCCGCGCCACGGGCACATTGCCACATTCACAGACCGGAAAGCAGAATCCCATCACGCTGCCCGCCAAGGCCCCCAAAACGGGATGGCGCGGCAGCAGGGAAATTAAGCGCCCTTCGTCAATGAACAGTAACAGCGCGCTCGAAAACACCACTCCCATGAGCAGGAAGGGCAGTGCCTCCACAATTAGGCTCAGGAACAGCGTAAAACCAGCGTTGAAAGCGCGATCGAGCGGCATTCAAATCTCCAAGCTCAAAGTCGGAAACTAACGAGGCCCAGGGCCCCATCGACCGGCGATGCTACGGGGCGATTGTACCGCACCGATACTAAAGAACTGACCGCCAGTCAGCCGCCCATTCGCCGCCGCCCGGCCGCCCATCAACCCAGTTGGGCCGCCGCCGCTTCGGATACCTGGGCGATCGCATCTTGGCTGAGGGTCTCCAACGCTGCCCGGGCCTGGGGTGCATCGAATTGCCCCAAGGTGAGGGCTAGCCGGTGGCGCACCTGCCAATCGCTGCTGTCCATAAACGGTAACAGATGGGGCAAGGCGCGATCGTCCGCCAACTCGCCCAGGGCCCCAATGGCCGCCAGCCGCTCCAACTCGTTGTCCGAAGCCAAGGCCGACAGCAGCACATCCACCGCCCGCAGGTCGCCCAATTCTCCCAGGGCCGAAAGGATGCTGAAGCGCACCAGCCATTCCCCGCTGGATTGATACAAGGCCACCAAGTCTTCGTAGGCCGCCGTCAGCTTCAAGCCACCGAGGCAGTCGGCCGCCGCGGCCTGCACGTCCGGTTCCGGATCCGACAGCAACCCCCGCAACAGTTCCAGCGATCGATCGGGATCTTGCCCGCCCAGGCTGTCAAACTGGCTCACCGCCGCATAGCGAACTCGGGTGTTGGCATCCCCGATCGCCAGTTGAATCAGCGCAAATCCTTGATCCGGCGGTAGGGCACGAATATCATTCACCGCCCGCAGGCGATCGCTCAAATTCTCAGAATGCAGCAACTCGCGAATTTGGTCAGGCGTGGCAGTCATAACAGCGTCATTTAAAGAACGTAGTCAAACAGAGATTCATTCAATCAACCAACAAACCAACAAACCAACCATCAACCCGGCCCCAATCCCAGCCGAACAATGGGCGAAACAGGCGATCGCCCTTGGGCCCAAAGATAGGGTGGCGCTTTCAGCAACTATACGGAAAAACCGGAGACGCTTCACGGCCCTGCGATCCCCGTCCAAGGACTTGGCAGGGCTTTCAGCGTTGGGATCGCCATTTCTTAAACATACTGACAGATCCCCAGGCAAGTGGTCGCATAAATTTAAAACATAAATTCAAGAGCCGTTACCTGAGATAGCAGCTCACCGCATTTCTGATACAAGGCTGTTATATTCATCAGCCATTACTCAACGAATGAGTAAACATTGATTGCAACAGAGACTATCCTCAAAAACTCGATGGTAGATTAACAACATGAAGCGAGAGAGCTTCAGCTCCGAAACAGCCTCCTAACGACTCCTGTTGAAGAGTCAATTGCAAATAGTTTGATTGCAAAACGCTGTTTTTCGTTCAAGATCGAGCAATAGCACCCTGCTGAGACGCTCATTTCTCCCCAGCTTAATTATCCAGGGAATTTCGGTTTAAGTTGCTGAAACAGCAATTTTCAACCTTCATGGATCCTGTGTGAATCATGGCAGTGTTGAGACCGAATCCGCTAAGGATCAACGTATGAGAGGAGAACAGAAGCAGTCTATCGCTTGGGTGCTATTCTCGTTTTTGGACTTGGGATTGAATCCAATTGCGCAAATAATCATCCACCAGATCCGGCACTTCATCATGGGGACAATGGCCCGCCTTTAAAAAGTGCTCCGTGATCTGATCGAAGTATTGATGAAACTGAGCCGATCGCGCCCTGGTTTGCATCCAAGGATCTCCTTCGCCCCACAGCAACAGCAAGGGAGATTGCAACTTGCCCAGGAGTTGATCAACGTTTTCACCCCGAGGGGATTTAAACACCGAAGCGAACACTTTCACGGCTCCCGGATCGCAAGAAGGGCGATAAATTTCTTCCACCAGGCGATCGGTCACGGCGGTTTGATCTAAATACACCTTTTGCAGGGTTTTGCGAATGGTGGATTTGCGTCTGGCATTTTGGAAGAGTAAATAGCTGGGCAACGGCTGCAACAGCACATTCCGCACCAGCGATCGAACCAGTTTTTGGAACCCATTGGGCTGAGTTTGGGTTGTGGTTTCCGTGAAAGGGCCCGCACTGTTCAAGAGGGCAACCCCACAAACCGATTCGGGATGATTGGCAGCCACGCAAAGGGATGCATAGCCCCCCAAGGAATTCCCGGCGATCACAACCGGCTGGCCAATCACCTGCTGAATGAATTCCTGGAGCTGCGCTTGCCACAGTTGACCGCTGTAAACCCAATCGGGCTTGGCCGATCGCCCAAAGCCCAACAGGTCGATCGCCCAGACTTCAAAGTCTTGCTGAAGATCCGCAAGGTTTTTGCGCCAATGATCCGTCGAAGCTCCAAACCCATGCACCAACAGAATGGGCGGTTGCTGGGGATGGCCCGTTCCCGATCGCACGTAGTGAATCGCTTGATCGCGCCACTGCCAAAACTGGCTGGGGGGTGCATCGGCCGCCGCCAACTGAGCACGGCGGTCAAGATTTGGGGCGATCGGGAGATTCACGGCAGTCATGGGGCTAGATTTAGGGAGCGATTATAAATTTATGTAAATATTCTAGCGCCAAGCTCAAATCTTGTCGCGATCATGGAACTTCTACAAGCCTCACACCAGTCAGGGTGTTATGAATTCAATCGCAATGTTCACCAGGTCAAAATAGATTAAAAGATTTGGCTGAAATAAGGATTAGCTCTATGGCAGATGCTAAAACAGAGTTTCTCTTGGGATCTGGATAGAGAGCGTTTTTTGGACAAGTTTGGACAAGCTTGTTCTGAGCGAAATATCGAATCACGAAATTCTGGCCCCTGTTCACAGCCGGTTTTTATTTACACACAGCGTCTCTTGATCTTGTTTGTAAATAAAAACTTGTGAGCAAAAGCTTGTGAACACAAACTTGTGAACTTGATCTTGAATAGTCAAAAGATTGCGCGATTAGCTTGCGCGATCAATTTGTCTGTTCTTTGAAATTTGAAACTGCTCCCCCCATTGGTCGGGAGCCAGTTTCGCTTACCCATTAACCCTAGTCAGGACTCAACCCAATGACAGCCTTGAATAGCTTGTTTGATGAATCTTTTTATCTGGCAGCCTATCCCGACGTGGCAGCGGCCGTTCGCAATCGTCAACAGGTCAGCGGTTTGCAACATTTTCTGAATTCAGGGATGCGGGAAGGGCGCACAGCCATCAGCCGGTTCTATAGCCAACCCGATCGGGAGTTGGCCTATCGTCAAGCCTATCCCGACGTGGATGCAGCCATTCGATCGGGTGGTTTGGCCTCCGGTTTGCAGCACTATTTCCAGTCAGGAGAATCGGAAGGTCGCAGCCTGTTTCCCCGCGCATTTGATGAGCAGTGGTATCGCAAACGATTTTCGGATGTGAACAACGCTGTCGCCCAAAAAACCTTTACTTCCGGATTAGAACATTACGTGCGGTTTGGGCGGGGCGAACAGCGTGCCCCCTCAACCTTTTTTGACTTTGACTATTTTCAAGCCTATCCCGATGTGAAAGCAGCCAGGGACAACGGCGCGGCGTTTTTATCCGGCTGGGATCACTTCAATCAATCGGGCCGCGTTGAAGGGCGAGTGGCCACATTTTCGGGAACCAAAGGTAATGATTTGGTGGTGGGCAATGGGGCCCTCGATACGCTCACGGGGGTCGAAATGGATGCGGGACGATGCTTTGCAGGTGGCACGTTAACCGGTGGACAATGCCGAGAATATCTCTCCTTGGGAGCCAATGAACTGGATACATTGACGGGCGGGCCCGGTGTGGATTCCTTTGAAGTGGGCCGCCAACTCACCACCCGATTTGGCATCAACTACAGCCCCTTTTACACCGCTGCTGGCAATTCAGATTTTGTGCGCATTCAGAATTTTGAACCGGGCAAGGATCGCTTAATTTTAGGAACTAAGCAGGGAGATCCTGGCTTTAATGTGTCAGGCACTGAATTTGTCAGCGCTCCGGATGGTGTTTATGTTTATGCCCGGTCTCCGTTTCTGACGGGTGGGGCTGACCTGATGGCGATCGTGGCAGGGGTTGATCTGGATGCTAGCGATGTGTTGGTCAGCACAACTTTCTTGGGTAGCTAGTTTGGAGAGCGGCTAGTTTGGGCTACCACTCTCCTTGCAATTTCCTGGTTTCTTTTGGTCACTGGTTCCTCAGCGCTGATCGGGATTGAGTTCGGCCAGGCGATCGAGCAGGGGCTTGGTCATCCAGTTCAAGCCCACCTTAATTTGATGTTCTAGGGTGGGCATTCGGTATAGATACACCAGTCGCCGCAGGGCATAGGCCAGGGGCCCATCCAATTGCACCCCCAGGCCAGTGAGGGTGGCGCTGGTGTTGCCGAGGGCCAACATTTCGCCCAAATGCTGATATCGGAACGGCAGCAGGGGCCGATCGCACAAGGAAGCCCAAAGATTCCAGCCCACATAGTCCCCCGCTTGCAGGGCCGCTTGGCCGGTGCTGGGCACGGGACTGCCTTGGGGATCGTTGGCATCGCGCATTTCGGCAATGTCCCCGAGGGCGAAAATTTCGGGATGGTCGATCGCCTGGAGGGTGGGTTCCACCAACAGTTGATCGCGACCATTTTTGGGCAAGGGCAACCCTCGAATCAGCTCAGGTACTCGGTTCCCCACCGTCCAAATGGTCAGCTCTACGGGAATATCTTCTAGGCGGCCGCGATAGTCGAGCATGATGCGATCGGGGCCGATGTCGCGCACGCTGGTTTCCCAATCAATCCAAATACCGCGCTGTTCTAAGGCCTTATCAGCCGCTTGGCGGTTAAAGTTGGGCGAATTGCGCAGAATTTGATCGCTTTGTTCAATCAGCCGCAACCGCCCTCGATCCTGAAGCCGATCGGCAAGTTTGCAAGCCAGTTCCACACCGCTGTAGCCGCCACCAACGACCGCCACTCGAATTTTGTCGCGATCGGTTGCTTCCAGGGCCCGCAGCCGATCTTCCAACCGATAGGCATCGGCGATCGACCGGAAGGGCAGGGCATGTTCCGCCGCGCCGGGGATCCAGTCCATCGGCGTTTCGCAGCCCAGGGCCAACACCAACCGATCGTAGGTCAAGGTTTGTGGTTGGCCGAAGACGGGGCTGAGGCTCACCTGCCGCTGTTGGAGGTCGATCGCCTCCACGGTTCCTTGCACAAACCGCACTTGGGTTCCGGCCAGCAACTCTGCAAAGGGCGGGGCCACCTCCCAAGATTGCAGCTCGCCGGTCATCAACTCATACAGCAAGGGCAAAAACACGAATCGATCGCCCCGATCGACCAACAGAATTTCCGGGCGATGATCCCCCCAATCCAAGCGATCAAGGCGGAGGGCCGCATACAAACCCCCAAAGCCCCCTCCCAAAATCACAATCCGTGGGCTAGTGCTGTGAGCGGTCATAGGCTGGCGAGAAATAGAACTTGAAAGCAAATAATCGATCAGCCCAAGGGCGCGATCGAGCCGGGTCATCCACAGCCCCCAACCCCTTCAGTGTAGAAAAGCTGTGGTCTTTTTGGGCGGTTCGCAGATCATTCACCGTGCATTCGCAAATTACTCACCGTGCATTCGCAGATTATTCGCAGCCCATTCGCCGTGCGTTCGTAGCCCATTCGCCAAGCCAACGCCAGCCGATCGCCACAGCATCGTCAAACGGAGTTGCCATCCTAAAAGAGTTCAGCGCCTCAACGCCATCAGCGCCCCAACACCATGCAGAAACTCTCTTCTCTCCAATTTTCGGGTCAACTGTTTTCGGCGGAAGCCCTGTTTCAGTGGATCGATCGCCTGTCCGATCGCCTGGGGCTGAGCCAGCCGCCCGTGGTCACCCGCGAACAGTTGCAAGCCTGCCCACCCCAGAGCCTCGGCCAGGAATGGATTGAGTTAGTCACTCGCAATGGCTATCCCTTGCTCACCAGCGGCCCCCGTCGCAAGCAATTGCATGATGCGATCCATGTGCTGACCGGCTATGACACCGACGATTGGGGAGAATTGGAAGTGCAAGTTTTTCTGTTGGGCTGCAAATTCCGCCATCTCCATCTGCCGATCGTGGCGGGTCTGTTACGGCGATTGGGGCGATCGGGACAACTGACCGGCCCATGGCGCGATCGAGTCCAGGCCGCCTATCGTCGCGGCCAAGCGGCCGCCGACACCTTCGATCCTGACAACTGGCCAGCTGAATACCTGCTGGACATGCCAGTGGTCACCGTCCGCGAATGCTTGGGAATTCCCGCTCAATAGCCTCCTCTGGTGGCCTGGTTGGGTGATCTGGTTTTTAAGGAATAACAGCGATTTCGTTATCAGTCGTCAAGTCCCTCTCCCGACTTGGGAGAGGGATTTAGGGTGAGGGTTTTGATTGAGGCAAGAGGTCTAGTTTCTCAATGGAGACGGGGACTTCGCAGTTCCCGCGCCACCGCGATCGCCCAAATATTTTTCCAACAGAGCCACAATCTTTTCCTTGCGAGGCGGTTTGGGCAAAAAGTCCGTAGAACCAACCAACTTGGCCCGCACGCGATCGACCAGCCCATCTTGGCCCGTCAAAATTGTGACCGGCGTATCGCGAAACCCTTCCAAACGGCGAATCTGAGTACAAATCTCATACCCATTCACCACCGGCATATTCAAATCCAAAAAGATGAAATCCGGCCGGTGTTTGCGCAACAACGGAATCGCCTGCACCGGATCCTGCGTTGACACAAACCGATAACCCGCATGGGTCACAATATTTTCTAAAGACCGACAAATCACCATACTGTCATCAATGCAGGCCACCAGCGCCCCCGCCGTTGGTTCCAGCAAGCCCGAAAGGGGATTGGGTAAATCTGGCAAGCTCCGAAATTCCACCGCATTTTGTTGCAAGAAATAGCGCAAAATGCGAATGGCCACCATCGAAGATTGTTGCAGCTTAACGTCAATGTCCCAAAAGGTTCGCTGACCATTAAACAGCGGCTGCAAACTATAAAAAGATGTGCTTTCCGTTTGTTCTTGAATTTTGGTATTCAAAGCCGACGAATCTTTCAACATCGGCGCACGATTGCTATAGTCCAAATCCAAACCCAGGAGTTGCCAGCGCTGCCAAAGTTGCTCTGCCACCTGCATCAAAGACTGGACTTCGCATTGTTCCAAAGTCACCTGGGATCCGGTGTCATGATCCAACAGGGGAAAGGGCTGCCAATTAAACTGCGGCTCCATCATGCTGGCCGCCGTAAAGAGCATTTCCTTGGCCGCCGTGCAAACAATATCGCGAGCTTGCTCTGGGTTAATTTCTTCGGCTTTCAGGCCACGGGCCAGGGTGAGCTGTTCCCAAAAACGCAATTCTGAAGGGCTGGCAAATTCAATCCGAATTCGGCTGGGGCGAAATTGCGGGCAACTGCGTTTGATGGCGCGGCTCCAGCGACGAACGCGGTGAATTTCGCAGGTGGGATAACCGAGTTTGCCACGGTAAAACGGGAGCAACCAGGTGTGCTTGGTGTCGGTAAGCGACAGAACACCCGAGAGCTGCTTGGCATTGATCGTTGTCAGCAACGCCCTCAGTCTAGAAATCCCTGATGTTTGCCTCAACATCAACTCTGCGTATCCTCGTACCCTCAATAATTGGCAATGGCTGATTCAGGTGGGTGACGATCGCCCTCGATCTTTGACTTACCCCAAGCATAAATCGATCACTGCGGGCGATCGGTTGTCTGTGATCAGTTGTTAGCGATTGTCTGTTAGCGATTGTCAGCGATCACTGGCGCGTGCTCGGTGGGCCTGTGACCAGTTGTTAGCGATCGGTGGTCGGTTACTGGTAAATCGGTTACTGGTGAATGGGTATCCGTGATCGTAGGCTTATTCGGCCGACCCGATCCGGGGGGTCACGGGTCGAATAATTGCTTTTTCGTTCGAAATCCGCAAAAGCCGGACTTTAAGCCACCAATTTTGCGACTAGGCGGAGACAACCTCAATAATGCCGAGTTGGCGAGCCTTGGAGGGGTTGGAAACCCGGTTGACTCGCGGCACAGCAGATGGATCACGAAGTTTGGCCGACTTTGACCATAGAAGATGGTTCAGACGATGGTGGGGTGATAGTTGCATCAACCCAACTTGGGTGCAACGATCGAGATCATCGATTCCACTGATCGGAGCAACTGGCGATCGGGGCGAATGGCTGAATGGCCGGTGAGGGTGGATAACGGCTGGGCGAATCGATCAGACTCGTGCCAATCAGGCTCATGCCAATCAGGCTCATGGAGATCGGGCTAGTTCAGATCGAGCTAGGTCAGAGCAGGCTAGTTCGGATCGAGCTAGGCAGATCGGGGCGTGGAAACAAGCCGTCCATCTTCAACGGAAACGAGGCGATCGGCAATATCAAGAATGCGATTGTCATGGGTCACCATCAAAATTGTGCAACCCTGCTGCTTGGCGAGACCTTGCATGAGGTTAACCACTTCCCGGCCAGATTGACTGTCGAGGGCGGCGGTTGGCTCGTCGGCCAACACAATTTTGGGATGGCTGGCAAGGGCGCGGGCGATCGCCACCCGTTGCTTTTGCCCACCGGATAAATCATCGGGATAGTAATCCGTGCGATGACCCAAACCCACAAGTCCTAGCATCTCGATCGCGCGCGATCGCATCTCCTGAACACCCCAACCCACATGCAGGGCCAAACTCATTTGCACGTTTTGGGCAGCGGTTAGACTGCGGTGCAAGTTGTGTGCTTGGAAGATATAGCCATTGTATCGTCGCGCCAAGACCAATTCTTCGGAGCTGGCCCCGTGGAGTTCTCGCCCCAACACGCTCAGGTGTCCTTCCTGGACGGAACGCAAACCGCCAATCAGCGTCAGCAGCGTGGTTTTGCCGGAACCGGAAGGGCCCGTCACCAACACAATTTCCCCGCGCCGAATTTGCAAATTAATCTCAAAGAGGACTTGTTTTTTCAGGTCTCCGTGACCAAACCAGTGATTGAGATTGGCAATTTCAATGGCCCAGTCGGCTTCGGGCACGCTGTTGATCGCTGTGTTCAGCCTGTCGATCGCTCCGTTTGGCTGTCCCGTGGCGGCTTGGTTGAGGATGGGGTGAGTCATGGTGGTTGGTTTGCCTGTCTGAAATTGCCGCACGGGTTGCCGTGCCGGTTGCCGCGCGGGTTGCCGCACCTAGAACATGTCTGCCGGATCCGCCGATTGCAAACGCCGCGAGGCGATCGCCCCCGACAAACAGCACATGACGAAGGTGACCATCAACACCAACAGCGCCCGCCCCAAGGTCATAAACATAGGCAAGTTGGTGGCATTACGGGTTAGGGCATATAACCCAGCGGACACGGCCAAGCTGGGCACAAACCCAACAATGGCCAAGATCAGCGCTTCTTCCAAAATCACGCCAATGAAATAGCGGTGGCGATAGCCCATGGCCTTGAGGGTGGCATATTCCCGAATGTGGTCGTTGACATCGGTGGAAAGCACTTGGTAAACGATGATTACGCCAATGCCAAACCCCAGGGCCACACCAAAGCTGAAGATGAACCCAATGGCGGTGTTTTTGGCCCAGTAGTCCTTTTCAAATTGCACAAATTCTGCTTTGGTCAGCACGTTCACATCGTTCGGCAAGGCGGCTTGCAATTGGGTGCGCACGGTGACGGGATCGGCTCCCGGTTCCAGGTAAATCAGGCCGATGCTGACGCTGCCAGGATCCCGCCGGGGAAAGGCCCGCAAAAAGTTGCGATCGCTGGTGAGAATGCTGCCGTCGGCGGCGAAGGACGCGCCCACTTTGTAAGTACCAATGACCTCAATTCGTTTGCGATCGAGGTCGGTCTGCACGGGTTGGCCCCGATCGAGCTGGGCAATGGTTTTTTGATATTCCCCCCGGGCGGCGCGATCGAACAGATAGCGATCTTGCAGCTTCAGATCATTTTGATGCTGTTGAATTTCAGGGAAATCAAAGGCCGGGCGATCGGGATTGGTTCCCAAAATCAGGATTTGTTTTTCCTTGCGGGTTTCGGGATTTTTCCAGTTGCTAATCGTGGCATAGAGGGGATCCGCATTGGCCACGCCGGGGATCGCTTCCGCTTGAAACAGACGACGACGGGCAAAGCTGGATAGGCCAATCAGGTTGCGGGCCTGGGCGCTGATCAACACCACATCGGCGGTGATGGCCCGGTTCAGCCGGGTGTTGCTGTCATAAAGGGCATTTTGGAACCCCAGTTGCATAAAAATCGCCAAGTCCGCGAAGGCAATGCCCGCCAAGGCCGTCAGTAGCCGTCCCCGATCGTGCCGAAGCTGTAGCCAACCGAGGGGAATGCGACGTTGCAGGGCCGCAACCCAAGCGGGGGTCGTCTTGGTTTCGGGATTGGGGCGAGGTTGGGGGGCAGCTCCCAAGTCAGCCGTGCCGGGAGCCAGAGATTCAGGGGCTGAGTCGGCAGAGCGAGTGAGGCGATCGAGCATGATGGGCATCCATCCCGAAGGGTTCTCAGGCAGCGCGGGCAGCGATTGGGGCAACCCGGCTGCCAACGGTGCGCAAAAATTGCAGATCAGGGCGTGCTAGGCAGCCCGATCAATCAAGACCGGGGCCAAGACTGGGGCTAAGGCTGGGGCAGGGATTTCAGGTCGATGGTGGCTTTTACTTGCAAATTGGTCAGATTGGCCACCCGCTGACCGTCGGTTGGCTCCAGCCGAATTCGCACTTCCACCACGCGCTCATCCAAATTGGCAGAGGGATCAACATCGCGGGTGGTTTGTTTGCGCACCTGCAACCCCGATCGCACCACCGATCCTCGCAGTTCACCGGAAAATGCATCACTCGTGATGGTGGCCGTTTGCCCCACGCGAACCTTCGGTGCATCGGTGTCATACACTTCCGCCACCACTTCCATGAATTGGGTTTGACCCAAATCGGCAATGCCTTGGCTACCGACCAATTCGCCGGGCCGAGCATAGATTTTCAGTACCTGACTGTCTCGGGGAGCGCGAATGACGGCACGGTTGAGATCCGCCCGGGCCTGCTTGGCGGCGGCAATCGCAGCGGCCAGGTCTGCTTCGGCCACCCGCAAATCCGTGGGGCGCACCTCCGCAATTCGATCGAGAGTGGCCCGAGCGGCGGTGAGCTGAGCCACGCCCGTTGTCCGGATTCGATCGAGGCTGGCCTGGGCTTCCACCACTTTTTCTCGATAGGAAGCGTCGATTTGGGCCAAATTAGCCCGCGCTTCCACCAACCGAGCACGGGCCGTATCCAAGGTGGTGGTTTTGCTGTCCCGTTGGGAGGCAGAAATCGCCCCCGTGCCATAGAGGCTGGCATAGCGATCGGCTTCCACCTGGGCGTTGGCTAACTCCGCTTCCAAACGGGCGATCGTGGCCCGTTGGGCGGCCAGTTGGGTATCCCGTTCCGCCAGCAGTCGATCGAGCGTGGCCCGTTGGGAGCGCCAATCGCCATCCCGCTGGGCCCGCACCCGATCGATCTCTGCCGACTGGGCATTCAGTTCGCCCCGTTTGGCCCCGGCTCGCACCCGATCAAGGGCCGCTTCCGCCGAATCCACCTGGCGATCGGCCCGTTCCACCGCCGCCGCCAACCGTTCCGCCTCATCCAAAACCGCCACCACCTGGCCCGCCCGCACCCGATCGCCCTCTTCCACCAACAGGCGGGCAATTCGCGAATCAGTGCTCGAGGGCGGAGCCGCCAGCGTAATCACCTCCCCCGCTGGCTCCAGTTGCCCCAGGGCCGTCACCACCGTTGGCGACGGCAAGGGCGTAACCACCGGGGCCGGAGTTTCCGCTGCCCGGCTGCGCAACAACACCGCTCCCCCACCCACCAAAACCACCGCTCCCAGGGCGATCGGAATCGTCGCTTGAGTCCATTGACGGGGATTGAGCAATTTCCAAGGAACCGGACTGGTCACGATGTCGCCCTCCGAATCTTGTGCAGCGAGCTGTGGAGTGAGAGAGGTATAGCAGGTAATCAAACTGAACTGTCTAGTTCAATTTTGAGTATAGCTAGACTAAACCGTTTAGTACAATAGGAATTAATGAGAAATTCATCCCCAGTCGTGATTTGCTGACTCAAACCCTCCAAACCCTTAACCACAGCGGTCTTTTGCTGCTTAAGACCACCTGATGCAATCCAAGGCGATCGCCCACTAACCTTTAATGACTGCCCAGGAGAGAGTTAAGGTTAAAACCTTGCGCAAGTGCCATGGGTTGGAACCCATCAAAAATCAACGCACATCACCCATGAATCACCCGTGAGTTAACGGTTACACCGCATCCATTCTGTCAATCAGTTCCGTCAATCATTAATCCTGTCAATTCTGGGCAGGAAGATCCTGGGCAGAGACCAGGGCAGCCCAGCCCCCCTTGTTCAATTCCGTTGCTACTTTGTAGGTGATGACCATGTTCGTTTCGGCTGCGCACCCGATCGCCCCCCTCAGCAAAAAACGCCAGATCCTGGACGGAGCCATGAAAACCTTCCTGGCCAAAGGTTATGCAGGCACGAGCATGGATCGCGTGGCGGCCACCGCAGGCGTTTCCAAAGCAACGGTTTACAGCCACTTCCAAAGCAAGGAAAGTCTCTTTGGGGCACTGGTGGAAGAGCTGGCCCGCAGCAAGTTTCCGGAAATGTTTGACGAAACTCTCTTGGGGGCTGACCCACACCACTTTTTGCGGCATTTGGCCAATCTCTTCATCTTCAAGGTGGGTCAGGACGAAGGACATATGGCCTTCATTCGCCTGATCATGGCCGAGTCGGAGCGGTTCCCGGAGCTATCCGAACTGTTTATTCGAAATTTTTGCCAGCGCGGTTGCGAAGCCCTCACCAGCTACTTAGCAGCCCATCCGGAGCTAAAGATTGACGATCCAGAAGCAACCGCCCGCGTTTTTATTGGTGCTCTGGCCCACTTCAACATTACGCAAGAGATGCTGGGCGGTAAGCACCTGGTTCCCATGGATCCCCAGCGCGTCATTGATACATTGCTGGCCATGATTTTGCGCAATCCCTAGCCGGTGGCTCCCCATTCCCCGCGCTGGATCCATCGACAGGATTGATAGATTTTTTTTATAGATTTCATCAGGCCCAATTGATTCAGAAATCCATCAACTCGATCGCCCCACTCATGCAGATCGATCGCCTTGAGCTATCCAAACGCCGGGGATCGTGAATTGGCCGGGTTTCGCCGCCAGCCGCCAAAAAGTATTACCATTTTTTAACAGAGACTCAGTGTTTGGAGCACTGCGAGTTCTTCTTGGAAGGATTTCCCTCATTATTTCAATCATGACTATCGCCGCCTCTAATGCGATCTCAAATGGGATGGTTAATCCCAATAGTTCAGCCACGGAAGACGAGGGCAAAGGGCTTTTAACCCGTCCCGATCGCAACACCCATGACGGACAACCTGTGCAAGTGCACCAGCCTCCAGCAGTCAGCAAGGATGACATGATGGACGCGGTACGGACGATTCTGTTAGGGGTTGGTGAAGATCCCGGTCGCGAAGGGCTGCTGAAAACCCCGCACCGGGTGGCGGAGGCCATGCGTTTCCTCACCAGCGGCTATGACATGTCGTTGGAAACATTGGTCAATGGGGCCATTTTTGATGAGGGCCACAATGAAATGGTTCTCGTTCGCGACATCAACTTCTTCAGTCTTTGCGAACACCATATGCTGCCCTTCATGGGCCGGGCCCATGTGGCTTACATTCCCAACCAAAAGGTGGTGGGCTTGAGCAAGTTGGCTCGGATTGTGGAAATGTATGCCCGTCGTTTGCAGGTGCAAGAACGTCTAACCCGTCAAGTGGCGGAAGCGATTCAAGAAGTCCTGGAGCCTCGGGGGGTGGCTGTGGTGATGGAGGGAACCCACATGTGCATGTCGATGCGTGGGGTACAAAAGCCGGGTTCTTGGACGGTGACCAGTGCCATGGTGGGTGTGTTCCAAGAAGACCAAAAAACCCGCGAAGAGTTTCTGAACCTGATTCGGCATCAGCCGTCGTTCTAGGTTTTGAGGCAGGGCACTGAGGAGCTGTTATCAGATCCTCGATCGTCTAAATCCTGCTGGTGCGAAGTCGTGAGGAGCCGGGGGTTAAATCCCTGTTTACCCGTTGCGAAATCGTGAGGGACAAGGGGCTTAAGCCCCTTGTCTGCAACTTGTCTAGAAGCTTTCTGCAACAGGTTTCTGGGGCAAATTTACTAGCGTCTTGGTCTATCGGCTTCTGCGCCCAATGAGCTGAGATCTGCATCATTGCCCGATCGGGGGTAATTCTGGGGCCGTTGGGGGAAGCGTTTGGGCCAAGCAGTTGGCATCTAAGAGCAAGAGTCCCTCTTGGGATTGAGCTGCCAAGCAGCGATCGACCCGTTGAGCCAGCGCCGATCGCTGGCCACGGGCTAACCAGCGCCGAGCTTCTCCATAGGCGGGTTGGTATTGCCGTAACCAGTCATTATTTTCCAAATAGTCGCGATCGAACGCGCCTGGATCCAGTAACCAGTGAGTGGGTTGATATTGGGCGATCGCGGCTTGCAACAGGCTGAGATCAGGGCTGTATTGGGCCCGCAGCAAGGTCTCCACACGCGATCGAAACTCGCGGTAATAACCCCAGTGGTAGGGAATTGCAAATTCGGCCCCCACCAAAACGGATTTACCGGCAAAGGTGGGGATGTTGCTGGCTTCGCCGGAAAGGGTGGCAATGCGCGTGTTGTTTGGATAGTCAGCCAAAATTTCATAGAGATCCGGTGCCTGGCCGATCACGTAGTTCGCTTTCGGGAACCCGCGCACGGCCAACGGATAGGCAACTAACAGCCCGATCGCCCCGAGCGTGAGACCCCAAGCCAGGAGTCGCCGCTGTCCTTGGGCCCAAGTCCAAAGCCGATCGAGCAGCAACACCAGCACAATTGCTGTGGCGATCGCCAAAACCGCTCGCAGGCCATGTTGGGTGTAGCGACTGGGCAAGTGCAACCGAAACAGCAACAGGTGGGCTAACCCAAAGCAACCGAAACTGGCCAGGGTCAACAACGGCAGAACTTCAATGCCCGATCGCACTTGAGACCAGAGGGGAAACCGATCGCGCCAGCGCCAAATCAGGGGCAAGCCCAACCCCAAAACCAGCAAAGGCGGCTCCAGCGGCGGTTGAATGCCGCTGCGACCCGCCGACAGCCAAAAACGCCCAAAATCTTCATAGAAAAAGCGCGACCGCCCATTGGGTAAAAATTCTGGCAACTGACGTGCTTGATCAACGGTGATGGTGGGGCCAAAGGTAGAAGCATTGGCCGCAAAGGGCAGCAACACCGCCACACAAACCCCCAACCCGATCGCCCAAATGCGCCAATGGGCCTCCCGCCGCCAGACCCCGATCGCTAAACGCAGGGTCAACATGGCCGCCGTCACCAAAACATAGTGGGGATAAAAACCCCCCAACAGCCCGATCACCAAACAAAGCCCCCAGGGCGATCGCTTCACCCAAGCCCACAGCACCATCAAAAACAGGGGATTCAAAAAAGCCCGCGCCGTGCCCGAAGCCAAATCGTCCTTCAGCCAAAGGTTTTGGAGAAACAGTAGCGCCGCCACAAAACCGGCAAAGGGAACCGGCAAAATGGCTCGCGTGACGGCCCAAGCCAATCCCCCGATCGCGCCACTGAGAATTAACGGCCACCCCTTGGCCGCCGTCACCGCTCCCCAATCCATCACTTCCGGGAACCAGTAGATGGCTCGAAACCCCCAGGGGGCAACGGACTCAAAATAATCCGCAATCCAATCGCCCGGAAACGCATCCGGGTGACTGAGCCGCAGCATCCAGAACAAATGTTGCCGACCGTCATCGGCCACCACATAGGGATCCGCAAAGGCTTCCGGCAAGATAGCCAAGCCATAGCCCAAGCCGAACAGAACACTGGCAATCCACCAGAGCCGATCGACCCAACGGGCTGGCTCGGGGTCAATCAAAAGCTGTCGAAGCCGGGCGATCGCAGACATCATGGAGGTTTGGAAAAGGGGGCCAGGGTGTTGAACCGAATGTCGATCGCCATCAGTCATGGGTTCATCGATGAACCCATGAACAACAACCCAGAGCAACCCTAGCGCCAATTTCAGTGCAACGAAACGAAGGGGTTTGTGCTGATGGTGCTGTTGATTAGCCCATCTTGCCAGGCGATCGGCCCCTCGGGATCCTTCGTTTCCCCCTAGCACCACTTCCCCAGCGGTCATTCAGATCCCAGACATCTGGTTTAGGCTGGTAATGAGCGATCGCAAAACACCCTGTGAACCATGGGCTTCATTGACCCAAAAACGGATTTTGGCTTTAAGCGAATCTTCGCTTCTCCTAACAGCAGGCCCATCTTGAAAAGCCTGCTCAATGCCCTCATTTATGATGGGCAACTGCGGATTCAGGATCTGGAAATTTTAGATCCCTATCAGCAACCGGAAATTCCCGATTTTAAGTTGAGCATTTTGGATGTGAAAGCTCAGCTTGATGATGGCTCCACCGTGATTATTGAAATGCAGGTGGCCAAGGTGGAAGCCTTTATGCAGCGAATTTTGTATAACACCACCAAAGCCTATGCCAGCCAACTGGGACGGGGTAAGTATTATTGGGATTTGAGGCCCGTGATTGCCGTCACCATCACGGACTTTATCTTATTCGACGATCCAGAGGTGGATCAGTCCTTGCCCATTTCTCGGTTCAGCATTCTGAATGAAGAAACCCACGCCCTTTGCACCTCGCAATTGCGCTGGATTTTTGTGGAATTACCGAAATTTGGTAAGGATTTGGTGGACTTAGAAGGGCTGGTCGATCGCTGGTTATTTTTCTTGCAACGGGCCGGGGAGTTGCAACAAGCGCCTCCAGAATTGACCAGCGATCATGATTTACAGTCAGCCCTAGACATTGCCAACGAAAGTCAACTGTCTCCGGCGGAGTTGCGCTTTTTTGAGGCGGAACTCGATCGACTGCGCGTCATGCAAGGGCAAATCTTCAGCGCTCGGGACGAGGGCCTTGCGGAAGGACTAGCCGAAGGGCTGGCTGAAGGGCGTGCTGAGGGGCTGGCAGCAGGGCGTGCTGAGGGGATCACCTTAGGTGCAAAGCAGCGAGAACTGGAAATTGCCCGCGAGCTGCTGAAAACGCTGGATCCGGAAACGGTCAGCCGGGTGACGGGCTTGTCGATCGAGCAAGTGCAGGATCTGGCCCAAGCCGATGATCCTTAAAATTGCGCCAAAGTTGCGCCAAAAATTGCACCCAAATTGCGCCGGGTTCATTAAGACCAAAACACCAAACTCAATGGGTCTTTTCGCCCCCAGCAAACCAAGGACAAATCCCCAAAGGGCGAAACCCTTGCCTTATACTGCGATCAAACGCTCCCCGATCGCCCAAGAGCTAACGGGAGCAACGATTCGATCGGCTCTTTGAACCCACGCCGCAAACTACCATGCTGGAACTGTACCAATTTGAGTTGTCGGCTTACTGCGAGAAGGTGCGCCTTGCGCTGGACTACAAGAGCCTGGACTACCGCAAAGTTGAAGTGACTCCCGGAGTCGGGCAAATTGATGTTTTTCGGTTGTCGGGCCAGCGCCAAGTGCCCCTGCTGAAGGATGGCAACGAGGTGATTGCCGACTCAACCGCGATTTTGAACTATCTCGATCGCGCCTATCCCGATCGCCCCCTGTTGCCCCCCAATCCTGCCGAGCGGGCCTTGGCGACGGTGCTGGAAGCTTGGGCCGATGATTCGCTCTATGCCGATGCCCGCAAGGTTTTTCTGGCAACCCTGGGGCAAGATCCGGGCTACCGCACGGCCCTGTTGCCGGATGAAACGCCGGATCCGTTGAAGACCCTGGTGGGCTTCATTCCCGGCGAGGTTTTTGGGGTGATGGGAGCCGGTGTGGGTCTCACGCCAGAGGTGCTGAAAAAGGCTAAGGACAACCTCAGCCGCGCGATCGAAAGTCTATGCAGTCTTTTGGAAGCAAATCCCTACCTGACCGGCAGTCAACCCACCCTGGCCGATGTGGCGGTGGCAGCGGTAAGTGTGTTGGTGAAAATTCCCAGCACGCCCTACTTTGATGTGCCGATCGGGCTGCGCGGGCGCGGCATTCCGGGCATTGCTGACAACCCGGCCTATGCTCGCTTCTTTGACTGGCGCGATCAGTTCTATCGTGACTTTCGCACGCCCTTGACCGGTGCGGCCAGTGCCAGCTCCAGCAGCAATGCCGGGCCCACGACTATCTCGATCGACTAGGGCTTCAGAGCATGGTTCGATCGAGCATGATTCTGCCTGAAACAGCTCGATCGAACCCACTAAACCCCGATCGAACCCGATCAACCTCATCTCCATCCCTATGCCGACTGCTCGCCGGGCCCGCCCCGATCGCCCTGCCCGATCGCCCCGATCCTCCCGATCGCGGGTGACGCTGCTGTCGTTGTGGCAATCGCGGCGGGCGGCCCGCAGTCGCAAGGTGTCTCCCCTGCCGCCCAAGCCGCCACTACCGCGGCCCATTCAGCGCCTGAAGCGAATTCAGCGTTGGTCGGCCATTGCGGCAATGGTTTCGATCGCTCTGGCCGTGTTGGTTTATGCCCAAACGGTGCAGTTGCAACAGGCTTGGACAATGGACTATCGCAAACTCCAAAGTCTTCAGCGCCAAGAACGAGATTTGCGCGTGGCCCTGGAGGTGTTGAAAGACAAGGTGGCCCGCCAAGCGGCGGCGACCGACTCCACCTTGCAACCCCCCCCACCGAAACAACTGATTTTCCTGAAGCCCGCCAACACGACGGAAGCCACCGGCCGATCGCCCAACATGCCCGCAGCGTTGCCACCGGCCACGGGTGAGGGACAACAACCCACCGAACCCAAACCGATCGGCTACTGATTCCCGGTTGTGATTCTCAATCCTGCGATGGTTACGGATCACCCCTTGGGCTATTGAACCGCCACTCAGGCTTAAGCTCGGCGGTAGCGCATTCCCGGCAAGTTTTCCACCAGGCCCAATAGCTCCAATTCCGTAAGGGCAGCCATCACGTTTCCGGGACTGAGGCCGCTGGCCGCCACGATCGCATCCAGGGCCGTGGGGGTTGGGTCGATCGCCCGCAAAACGGCAGCCGGAGCCGGAGCCAAGTTTGGTGGTGGCGGCGTTGGGGCGACGGCCGGCTTGGCCGTTGGGGTTGGCCCAGAAGCAGCGGGCCCCGGAACGGGCGATCGGGCGGTTTCAATGACAGTGGCGGACTCCGCCCGATCGAGCTGGGGCAGGGCCCCCAAACAATCCAACAGATGGTTTTCGCTCAAAATGACCTGCGCCCCGCTGTTAATCAGCTTCAGGCAACCGGCCGAAAGGGGCATGTCCAATGACCCGGGCAACACATAAACATCTCGGCCATAGTCGGCCGCTTGGTTTGCAGTGATCAATGCTCCCGATCGCTCGCCGCCTTCAATCACGATGGTTGCCCGCGCCAGCCCCGCCACAATTCGGTTACGGCGTGGAAAGTGGGCGCGATCGGGCCCCGTGCCGCTGGGATATTCACTGAGGGCAAACCCGGAGCCGGGATAGTCAAACGCGCCCACAATTCGACCATAGAGATCGCGGTTGCCCGTGGGATAGACCCGATCGACCCCGGTTCCCAAAACGGCAATGGTGCGCCCACCCGCCGCCAAACAAGCACGATGGCTTTCCGCATCCACCCCCTCTGCCAACCCAGAAACAATGCCAAACCCCGCTTTGGTGAGACAGGTGGTGAGCCGATTAGTCCATCGCTGGCCATAGTCCGACGGTTGGCGCGTGCCCACAATCGCCACCAGAGGTTGCGTTCCCTGAAGTTCCGCCGGGTGGGGTTGGCCTCGGTAATACAACAGAGCTGGGAAATCTGGCAACTCCCGCAGCAGTTGGGGATAGTCTGGATCGGCGGGAGTCCAAAACTGGGGATTTTTTTGAGTCCAATCGGCCAAGAGCTGCTCAGGGTCGATCGCCGATCGCCCGGCCAGGATCTTCGCCAGCCGTTGGGGGCCGATGCCTTCGATGGGGGTTAAGTCCCCGGGCGCTGCCTGCCAAGCGGCGGCCAAGGAACCGAAGGCCCGCTGGAGCCGCTGCAAGAGCACAGGGCCCACATCCGGAACCCGCGACCAGGCCAACCAGGCAGCTCGCTCCGTGGAAGGTGCAGTGGGGTGCGATCGGGACAGATTCAAAACAGATTCAAATTAGGAGGGCTAATTAACAGTGAACAGATTTGGTATCAACCGATTGGTATCATAGGGGGGCTATCGCGTCGTGTTCGATCGGGGCTGCCTTAGCCAAGCGTTCGATCGCGATTCGACAGTGCCCCTGTGGGCCCCCGTCGGCACTGAGTCACCGTTAGCAACTCCGCTATCGCGTTGGCCTTTGTCCCGGCTTGCCCCACAACTTGGCTGCCCAAGCCTCTTTCCTCGTTCGGAGCAATACAAATGCTGGCGCTTAAAATCACTGTATACGTTGTTGTCTCGTTCTTCATTGGCCTGTTTGTGTTTGGTTTTCTGTCCAACGACCCGGCCCGGAACCCCAACCGTCGCGATTTTGAATAAACCTGGGCTGGATTTTGGAATGCCATCGCTAGCCATCGATGGGTTGTCCATCGGCGCGATCGCAATTCCGAGCTTCAATCCTGCTCCTTGTGTTGATGATGAAACTCAGCGATAGCGACCAGTTTGCTACGCTGAGTTTTTGTGTGTGGCAGCAAGGATCCCAATGGCGGCATCTCTTGCCATATCCCCAGTACAATGACCACGCAAGCACGCTCACCCAAGGGATTGTTTGGGGCTGAGTAGTGGCCGGCTGGATGGTTTACTTGCGATCGAGATCCGGCTCGATGGTGTGGTTGATTGTCGTGATTTTTTGCCCATTGGACGACTGATTTATGCCCTACCCGGTGCTACCGCCCGAGATGCCGCCGCTAGTCCAGGACGTGGCTGTAACGCGGGAAACTGAGCCGACGGCCGCCGAGGGCGATCGCCCCCCTGAGCCAAATTCAACCGCCCCCGCGTCGGTTCCCCTGCGCCGGTTAGGATCTCTGCCGCCTCGGCCGGCTCGCAGCTTGCGGCCCGGATCCTTGCGAGATTTTCGGCAACAGCACCGCCAAGACCGACGGGCCGCCGACCAGTTGGGGCCGAATCGGGCCTTGATTCATATCGATCGACAAATCGATCGACAAGTGGATCCGCCCAACCGACAAAACCCGCCCCGCCCACAGGCCGAAGAGCGGACAACTGCCACCAGTAACGGGAAGAACCCGCCGGCTGGATTGCCGCCACTGCGTCGCTGGGCAAGACCCACTCGCGATCAAACAACGCCCCCCCAATTAACCCAGTCCACCGATCGACCGTCAGCCGCCAACCCTGGCCGACTCGGGGGATCCACAGCAGTTGGATCCACAACTGAGGGATCTACCACTGAGGGAGCAACGGTCTACGCCGCTCAGGATCCAACGAACCAACCCAATGCTCAAGGCGCTGGGCAACAGCTCCGGGCAGACAATCCCGATGAGGATCCCCTGCGGAATGTGCCACCCCTGTTTCCTCGGGAAGGGCCAGGGCCGGTGACCGAACCACCCAATGGAACCGAGGGGCCGGAGATACCGCCTCCCGAGCCAGCCACGAGCGATCCACCATTCCCGCCGCGATCGAGCGATCAACCCCCATCCCCCACGGATCCGCAGCCGACGGAGCGACCGATCGACCCCGATCGACCGCCCCAACCGGTGAATGCGGGCGACCCCAACAATTCACCGAATCGAACCGATCGACCCGGTGGCGGCCGGCCCCCGCGGCCAGAGTTGCCCAATTTGCCCCCCGGCGCGATCGGGGCGATTGAGGTAACGGCCGATCGGCAGGAATTCGACTCGGTTCGACAAATTTTCATCGCGATCGGCAACGTCACCATGCGTTACCAAGGAGCCGTGATCAATGCCGATCGACTCCAGGTCAGCCTTGATAATCGAATTGCCCTTGCAGAAGGCAACGTAGCCCTCACCCGTGGCCAGCAGGTGATTCGGGGTGCAAGGATGGAATACAACCTGGTGCAGGGGGATGGTTCCCTGTTTGAGAGCTACGGCGAAATTTTCCAGCCCACCACTGGCGAAGACTTTGCCCCGGCAGAGGTGATCACCGCCGGGCCCTATAATCCCGCCCTCGATCGCCCCTTGAGCGATCGCATTTCGGCCAATGAGCCGCTGCGGGATGTGCGCCAAACGGGTCAATTTGGGCTGCAAGTGGGCACGGGCAATTTTGGGCTATTGGATCCGCCGCCGGGCCAGGTGGGCGAGGTGCAAAACTTCCGCTTCCAGGCCGATCGGGTCGATTTTGACCCCAATGGCTGGGTGGCCCAAAACGTGCGGATCACCAATGATCCCTTCTCGCCCCCGGAAACGGAAATTCGGGCCGATCGGGCCCGGCTGCGGCGCTTGTCACCCTTGCGGGATGAGCTAATTGCCGATCGCCCCAGGGTGGTGTTTGACAATCGCTTCACCCTGCCCCTGTTGGTGCGCCGAACGGTGATCGATCGCCGGGAACGGCCGCCCCAGCCCTTTGAAATTCGCTACGACGGTGAAGATCGAGGCGGGCTATACATTCAACGGCAGTTCGACGTAATTCGCACGCCCCGAGTTCGTCTGCGGGTCACGCCTCAATACCTGATCCAGCGGGCCCTATTTGACGAACAAGCCAACGGGCCGATCGGGCTGGATGTGTTGGGTTTGCAGGCTCGACTGACAGCGCAACTGTCCCCCACCACTTCCCTGCTGGGTGTGGTGCGGGCCGTGACGCTCGATCCTGATCGCTTTGAAGATGACTTCCGAGGCAGCGTTCGGCTTAATCAAATCATCCCCACCGGTTGGGGCCCCCACTCCCTCACCCTGGAATATAGCTATCGCGATCGGTTGTTTAACGGTTCCTTTGGGTTCCGCACCGTGCAACGCAGCATCGGGGCCGTTTTTGCCTCGCCCCAAATCCGGATTGGCAACACCGGCTTCATTGCCAACTACCAATTGGGCTACCAAAACATCAATGCCCAATCGGACTTTGGTAATTTGATTGATGAACCCAGCCGCAACACGGACGATCGAATCACCCTCGATCGCACCCAAATGGCCATTGCAGTGGCCCGCCCGATCGTCCTGTGGCGTGGCGAAGCTTTGCCGGCCACACCCGAAGCCGGCCTGCGCTACAGTCCCGTGGCCCTGCGGCCGAGCATTGTGCTGGTTCCTCGCTTGCAAATGGTTTGGCAAAACTACAGCAGCGGCGACTATCAAAACGTGCTCACCGGCTCGATCGTCCTCCAGGGACAGTTGGGCCATTTTTCCCGTCCTTGGCTAGACTACACAGCCTTCACCTTGGGCTACATCGAAAACTGGCGGCATGGTTCCTCACCGTTCCTGTTCGATCGCGTCGGGGATGCGCGGGTGGTGGTCGTTGGCCTCACTCAGCAAGTTTATGGCCCCTTCCGGGTTGGCTTCCAGCAGGTCTACAACGTTGATACGGGCGAACGGATCGACAGTAACTACACCCTGGAATATAGCCGCCGCACCTATGGTCTGCTGTTGCGCGTTGATCCAGAGCGCCAATCCGGCTCCCTGCAACTGCGGATCACGGATTTCAACTGGACGGGCAGCGGTCAGGAATTTGGTGATATCTAGGCCCAATCGATCGATACGGCCTGATCGCCTTCACCTCAAGCATTGATCTAAAACGATCGGCAAGTCATGAAACAGATGCCATAAAGCGATTAACAGGTGGGCATTGCCCATCGCACCGGCCACTCAAACCTTGCTCTTAAATGGGCAGGTTGGCTCTGGGGTCGAACGACTCGATCGCCCGTAATTGCTCATACAACGCCAACTCATCAGTGCTCAATTGGGTTGGCGTAGCGATTTGGATTTCCACAATTTGATCGCCCCGGCGATCGCGGTTGATCGGATAGCCCTTATTCGACAGACGCAGCCGCTGGCCGTGGCGCACCCCGCGCGGCAGGTTCATCTTCACCATCCCATCCAAGGTCGGTACTTCGATCGCGCTGCCCAACACCGCCTCGCTGGGGGTGACTGGTACTTCGCAATAGAGATCGACCCCCTCCAGCCGGAAAAAGTCGTGGGGGGCGACGGTGATTTTCAAGAACAAATCACCCCCATTAATTCCCTGATTTTTGAGGCGGATCCGCTGGCCAGTCACCAACCCTGGCGGCATGTTCACCTCCAGCGATCGGCCGTCTTCTAGTCGAATTCGTTCCCGGCCGCCACTGAAGGCCTTTTCCAGGGGAATGGTTAACCGTGCTTCCGCATCCCGGGCAACCGGTGGCTTCACGGTATAGGCCGTGCGGGTTGTGCCGGGCCGGTAGTAATCTCGATTGCCGGGCTGGGGTGGGGCCGTCGGTTCGCCGCGTCGATTCAACAGCCGATCGACAAAGCTATTGAAGTCAATAAACTCGCTGTAGTCCAGGTTGTCGGCCACCCGAGATTCGGAGCGATCGCCCCAGGTGCGTCCTGCCGCTGCCCGCCGGGCATTTTGGAATCCCTTCTGTTTCCAAAATTTGCTGTATTCGTCGTATTGGGCCCGCTTGGTTGTGTCCGAAAGTACCTCGTAGGCTTCGCCAATGTCCTTGAATCGCTCTTCGGCTTCCTTGTTTCCGGGGTTCAGGTCGGGGTGATATTGCCGAGCCAGTCGCCGGAAGGCCCGTTTAATTTCGTCGCCGCTGGCCTCTTTGGCAACACCGAGAATTGCGTAGTAGTTGCGGAAGTTTTGCATTCGGGGAGGTCAAGTTCAAACGGCTGCGATCGCGATCGGCGCTTCGGCTTTCCAGCTTACCGCGATGGGCCCTTAGGCGTTCGATCGGCTAACCGATCCGGTCGATTGGCAGCGCGATCGGCAGCAGGTGACCAGAGCCGGATCAGGAGCGTCCTGGATCAACCCGCATGTCTTAATCCATGTCTTGATCAGAGATGCCCGCTGACCCCGGAAGATCGCCCCTCAGCTATAGTGAGGGGATGGAGCCAATCACGGCGCGATCGCCCGTCCGGCTCGGATTTTTGACTTGTTATTTGCTGATTAAACCCATCATGGCCGCAAAACCCGCTGCTCCCTCCTTTTCCATGGAGGACTTCATGGCTGCCCTCGACGAAAAAACCGTCTCTTTTGAGGCGGGGCAACGGGTCAAGGGCAAACCCTTTGAGTACGCCAACGACGGGGTTTATGTAGACATTGGCGGCAAATCCGCTGCGTTTTTGCCGGTGCGCGAAGCCGCCATGCGCGAACCCTCGGGCGCTGAGGAACTGCAAAACCTGTTGCCGCCCAATGTGGAGCGCGAGTTCATTGTGCTCAAGGAAGCCAACGCAGATGGTCAGGTGACCATTTCGATTCGACAAATGGTGTTGGATCAGGCCTGGAAAGAGTTGGCCAAGGCCCAAGAGGAAAAACAGGCGATCGCCGCGCGTGTGAATGGGGTCAACAAAGGCGGCGTAACGGCGGCCGTGATGGGCTTGCGGGGGTTCATTCCCCGATCGCACCTGGTGGAGCGGGAGGATTTGGACTCGTTGGTGGGCCAAACCTTGACCGTCGTGCCGATCGAGGTGAACCGCAATGCCAAAAAACTGGTGCTCTCGAACCGGGAAGCGGCCAAGGTCGGCCTGATGGCACGCCTGAAGGTGAACCAACTCATTGAAGGTAAAATCACCGGGATTCGCCCCTTTGGCGTGTTTGTGAGCTTTGAGGGCAACACAGGGCTGCTGCATGTCAAGCAAATGAGCCAAGCCCATGTGGCCTCGATCGAGGATCTGTTCAGCCAGGGCGAAAGGATCCGGGCCGTGATTATGGAAATTGATGAGTGGAAGGGACGGATCGCCCTTTCAACAGCGGTGCTGGAAAATCATCGGGGCGAAATGTTGGAAAACAAGGCCACGGTGATGACCGAGGCGATCGCCCGTCATGCCCAGCTTTATCCCCACTGGGATGCAGAGCCGGAGCCGATCGCGGAGTCCAGCCCGGAGCCAACCGAGCAGCCCACCGCCCCGGAAGCCGCAGAATCGATCGCACCGACTGACTCAAGCGAATCAAGCGAATCAAGCGAATCAAGCGAATCAAGCGAATCAACCGCAGCCCAGGCCAGCCCCGAGGCGATCGCCCCGGAAACGCCAGACAACCCGGCAGCAGCGGAACCCGCCACCAAGCCAGAACCGGCCCCTGCGCCCAAGGCTCCGATCCGGCTGGTGGATTTGAAACCGAAACCTAGCCGCGCTCCTGAGTCGGACGCATAGCCCCTATGATCCCGATCGCCCTGGTCTTGGCCCTTTGCCTGGAGTGGGCGATCGCCCCGGCGGCGATCGCGGGTTTGCCTCCTAGCCCACTCGCCCAAGCCACCCCGAACCAACCGGCAGAAATTCGGAGCGATCGGCTGGGGTTCAATGGCCTGCGCTTGGGCGACAATCCCCAACGGGTGCGGGCCCGACTGGGCCGGCCCCAACGCACCCAAAACCAGCCCCCTGGCAACTATGACCGCTACGAGGCTTGGTATTACCCCAACCTGATTTTGGGCTTTGGTGATGGAGCGTTGGCCATGATCACGACGACGCGACCTAACTGGGGAACGGCTGAAGGGGTACGGGTGGGCGATCGCTCCAGCCGCATCCTGGCCGTTTACGGAGAACCCAATTGGCGCGATTCCGATCGCTGGGGCTACCTGACCGATGACGGGGCTTTTTTGACCTTGCGCCTACGGGGCGATCGGATCGTGGAAATTCTCTGCGGTTGGCTGCCCGATTAAGTTGGTTGCCCGATTAAGTTGGCTGCCCGATTAAGTTGATTGCCCAATGTTTAAACTGGTTGCCCAATTCATGATTCAGCACCCATGAGCAACCATGGCTAAAAAGCAAAAATTTCCGCATCTCTTGGGTTCCAAGTGGACGGCCCGCCAGCGCACCTTCGGTTGGCGACATTTCCAGGTGAACAATCGCAAAAACGAGGGCGATCGAGTCTATGCGGAACTGGTGGCCTCCTGCGATCCCAATGCGCGGTTTTGGATTGATGCGCGCAATCTCAAAAACCGTGATCTGTGGGCAGCGGGCTGGCAAACCCTCGAAGAAATTGAAATTCTGGCAGCGGTCGATCGGGGCGATGACCTGAGCGAAGAAGTGGAGGTGCTGCACCCGGACGCGCCGTGATGCCCAGCCCCCAGCCGCCACTTGGAAGGGCCATGGGGCTAGAGCGTGTCGTCAAATCGCCTGAAACCCTGATTCCGCCGTTGATCGATCGGTCGGGGGAATTAGGGTGGTGGGAATAAAGATCAACGGAGAGGGTGGGATTCGAACCCACGGAACCTTGCGGCTCACTCGATTTCAAGTCGAGCGCATTCGACCACTCTGCCACCTCTCCCGGTAAGCCCTGTTATTTTACCCCTGTCGGCGCAAAATCGACCCCTGATTCTGAGATTTCCCACCCAGTCAGCGGAATTTGAAACTGCTGCGGGGCTGCGATCGCGGCCAAATCTGCCCGGAACTGCACCACGGGGCCAATGATGGCGATCGCCGGGGCAGAAAATCCCGTTTCGGTCACTCGATCGCACACCGTTTCTAAGGTGGCCACCAATTCCGCCTGTTCAGGACGGGTTCCCCACCGAATCAGCGCCACGGGATCGGTGGGCGATCGCCCCGCTGAAATCAAGGCGGGCACAATCTGGTTCAGGTTATGCACACCCATATAGATCACGATCGTTTCAGCACTTTGGGCGATCGCCGACCAATTCACCTGGGGGCGATATTTCCCCGCCGACTCGTGCCCCGTCACAAACACCACCGATGAGCTGTAGTCGCGATGGGTTAAGGGAATGCCCGCATAGGCCGGCGCAGCGATGCCAGCCGTCACGCCCGGCACCACCTCCACCGGCACACCCGATCGCAACAGATCTTGCATTTCCTCGCCCCCTCGGCCAAACACAAAGGGATCGCCCCCTTTCAGCCGCACCACGATCGCCGCTGTCTGGGCTTTTTCAATCAGTAATTGGGTGGTTTCTGCTTGCAACTTTGAGTGGCGGCCCCGGCGTTTTCCCACGTCAATTCGTTCCGCCTGGGGATTAATCATGGCCAGAATTGGGGCACTCACCAACGCATCGTAAACCACCACATCGGCCAATTCGAGCAATGTCTTTCCCTTCAGGGTCAGCAAGCCCGGATCGCCAGGCCCCGCCCCCACCAAATAAACCTTTCCGATCGGCTGGGGAGTCGCAAAGTCGGTCATGAATGAGAACTACCGGAACGTTCGAGATATTGATCTTAAAGGATGCCTGAGCAGTATTTCGGGGATCAATGTTTGGGGTCATGGGCTACCGACATCGCCCAACTGTGCCTATTGGGGTTTGCATTTACCCGCACGAATCAGCCCCACGCGCTTGGCGATCGCCTCCGCCAGCTCACCATAGGGGCCCCACCGATCGCCCGTTGGATGGGGATTGGGCAAATCGGCCAGGCGATCGCTCGGGACAATTTCGCAGCGATCGTCTGCACAGCGCACAATATAGAATCCCGGCACTTCCATCAACATCTTCAATCTGCTGATTAACCCTAATTACCGAAATTGCCAATCAGCCAATTAATTAATTAATCACCCAATTGACCAGTCAACGAGCCGATCGCCCGTTGATGAACAGCAGCTTGCTTCCTCAAAGATCTAATCAGCTATCGGGGAGCAGTAGCGGCGCTGGCTCCAGCATTTTCACCATCCTTCAGCTTGGCAATTTTCCCTTGCAACACTTCCAAAGCCTTCGCGTATTGGGCATCTTCTAGCGTGCCAATTTTGTCGCGGTTTTCACTCAGGAACTCCCGTTGTTGATCGGTCAATTCCACCTTGATATCGGGATCGATCCCGTGTTTGTTGATGTCGCGACCGCTGGGAGTCAAATACTTAGCCACCGTCACCGCCATCCCGGAACCATCGCCCAGGTTCCGGACTGACTGCACCAACCCTTTCCCAAAGGTTTTTGTACCAATCAAAACAGCGCGTTGATTGTCCTGCAAAGCTCCAGACAGAATTTCACTGGCGCTGGCAGACCCCCCATCCACCAAAACCACGAGGGGTTTGTTCGTGAGGGCGGTGCGGTTGGCCTGTTGGCGATCGGTCTCGCCGTTGCGATCGACCGTGGACACGATCGCCCCCTCATTCATCCACATCCGCGCGATGTCAATGCTGGCATACAGCAAGCCACCGGGATTGGAGCGTAAATCCAACACATAGCCAGAAACGTTTTGGGATTCTAGCTTTTGGATGGCTTCGCGCATTTCCGTGGCAGCGTTGGCGCTGAATTGGGTCAGGCGAATATAGCCGATCGGGGCTGTGCCGTCTTTGGGCCGCTCGCTGAAACTCACCGGATGCAGCTCAATACGGGCCCGCTCGATCGTGTAAGTCATGGTGCGATCGCCCCGTTGCAGGGTCAACACCACCGTGGTTCCCACCGGGCCGCGAATCAGCTTCACGGCTTGGTTAATATCCATCCCCTTGGTGGATTTGCCGTCAATGCTCAGGATTTTATCCTTCGACAAAATGCCCGCCTTGGCCGCCGGGGAGCCATCGATCGGGGAAACAACGACCAATTCCTTGGTTTTCTTGTCTTCACCCAACTGCAATCCCACCCCCGTCAGTTCACCGGAGGTGTCGATTTGCATGTTGCGGAATTCATCGGGATCCATGAAGCGAGTGTAAGGATCGCCGAGTTTTTCCAGCATTTCCCGAATCGCTTTGTAGGCCGCTTCGGGTTGGGTATAGTCGCGGTTCAAATAATCTTGGCGCACTGCTTGCCAGTCCACCTGGTTGAAGGTGCCATCCACATAGAGCCGATCGACAATTTGCCAAACCTCGTCGATCACTTCCTTCGGGTTTTCTTGGAAGAAAGCATGACCTTGCGAAAGGTGAATGCCCGCGCCTGTCAGAGTCACAGCAGCCACCGTTGTGGCCGCCGCACCTAAAACGAGCTTGCTATTCGCGATCGGCATAAGGCTCTAGTTCATCATTCGCGCGTCTCATTCTCATCATAGTGTTTTGCCGGGTCGATGGCGATTGGCAAGGCAATTAGGGCATCGCTTGATTGAACAGGCTGCCCAGGGCGATCGCTTGGGCCCGGGGCATTTGGCCATAGCTGAATCGGTAGGGAATTTTTGACCCCAACAGCGGCCGCATGGTTTCTAGCAGGTAAGGACTGCCGTATAAAATCACGCCCGCTAATTGGTGGGATTCTTGAAGGGCTTTCAGCCAAGCGATCGCCCCTTGGGTGAGGTTGGCACTGCCTCGGAAGGGATTGCCCCGGGCAAAAATTTGCAAAAGGGTGGGTTGCTGGGCCGCCAGGGAACCGATCGCCCCGAAGTCCACCGGGCTGTAGCTGTCCACAATTTGCAGTTGCCCGATGCCCCACTGGCGCGGCCAGGCGATCGCCGGGACAAATTGCCCCAGGAAGTCACTGGCGATCGCGTCATCCACCACGATCAAATTGCGGGCGATCGGGCGCTGGGTTGGCGTATCGGCCGGGGAATCGATCGCCGCCTCGGGGGTCAGCTCCGCCAAAGTGCCCAAATTTTCCAAGGCTTCCTGGGCCAAGGTGCGATCGGACGTTTCGGGTGTCTCGGGCGATCGGGGCAGGGCCAACACCCCGTTACCGCCGCCCAAACTGCCCTCCAAAATGGCCGTCACGGTGGCCTGGTACTGAGGCTGGCCCAGTTGTCCCCGCAGGTCGATCGCGCTGGGGGGAGCATCGGCCGCCTGTCGATCGGCCGCCTGAAAAACCTTGCCCTTGGCTTGCCAAATCCGCGCCACCGATTCCCGAATCCGCTCCGGGGAAATGCGTCCCGCCTCCACAGCCTGGGCCACGGCCTCGATCGCCCCCGGGGGATCCACCGGCATCAACAAAATATCAGCCCCCGCTTCCACGGCCATCACGGGCGCTTCATTGGCCCCATAGTGCCGAGCGATCGCCCCCATCACCAGCGCATCGGTCACAATTAGCCCCCCAAAGCCCAAGTCTTGCCGCAGCAACTGGGTCAAAATCGATCGCGACAGGGTGGCGGGCAGTTGGGCATCAAGGGCGGGAATTTGCAAATGGGCACTCATCACCGCATCCACACCGGCCTCGATCGCCGCCCTAAAGGGAGGCAGCTCGATCGCGTTCAATCGTGGGCGATCGTGGGGAATCACCGGCAGAGACAAATGGGAATCGATCGCCGTGTCGCCATGGCCCGGAAAATGCTTGGCCGCCGTCAAAATCGGGAACTGATGGGCCCCGGCGATGAAGGCCGCGGCCAGTTGCCCGACCAATTGCGGATCGTCCCCAAACGATCGCACATTAATCACCGGATTAGCCGGGTTGTTATTCACATCCACCACCGGCCCCAGCAACCAATTCAGCCCGATCGCTTGGGCTTCCGCTGCCGTCATGGCTCCCAAGTTGTGGGCCAAGGTCAGCGCTTGGGGTAAGTCCTGCTGTGCCAACGCGCCGAGGGCCATCAGGGGCGGCCCTTGGGTGGCTCCCCCAAACCGCTGCCCCACGCCCTCTTCAATATCCGCCGCAATCAGCAGAGGCACGGGGGCCCACCGTTGAAACTCATGGGTTCGCAGCGCCACCTCTGCCGCGCCCCCACCCAGCAGAATCACGCCCCCCACGCCCAACTCCTGGATCCAAGATTCCAGCACCGAGGCGATCGGCTCCCAAGCGGGATAGCGAATTTGGGCATCAAACAGAAAGCCCGAAGCCCGCACAACAACCATTTGGGCAATCTGTTGGCGCAGGGTCAGGTGATCGAGGTCAGGCAAGGGGGACGGGGCCGAAACAGTCATGGCAGCAACTCTAGGCAACTTCTCGCGATTCCTGGTGGAACCATAACCAACAACGGGACTCTACGGCGAAATTCCTGATTGCCACGATCGTTAACAAACCCGACTTAACCGCCTCTCAAGGCAGGTCGATCGCCCCCATAGCCTCAAGGGCCTTCCACAACACCGCCACCCCCACTTGTTCCGATACCGCTTGGGGATCGAACTTGCCATCGGCCACATATTTTCCCGCTTGATAGTGATTGCTCCCGCTCCACAGATAGGGCGTGAGCACCGTGGGGCGATAGAGCCGATAGCCAAAGCCGTTGAACCGTTCGGCTCGCCACAGCCAAGCCCCCAAGGAACGATCCTTCACGCGCGGGCCGTCAAACTCCTTGAGGGTGAGGGCATCGATCGCACTTTCTTCCCAAGTTTTGAAGGGGCCCCGCCCGATCGGCTCGATCGTGGTGCGCTGGCTGAGGGGTTGCCCGTTGTGTAAATGGCAGCGAAAGTCACAGGTGGACTCTAGGTTGTGAATCGCCGCCACAAACCACCAGGGCACTTGGATCGCAGTCTCAATGGCCCCATAGCGCGATCGAAACTTCAAAGCGCGATCGGCTGCTTGTTTGGCCCTGGCTTGCCAGTTGGAGCGGATTTGGCAAGTTTCCCAGAGGCGATCGTATTCAGGCTTGAGATCCGGAAGGCGGGTGGAGGAAACCATCGCGAGGACAACGACAGGCGTTGCAATCTCTCTGCTAAATCCACGATAACGCTGGACGGAGATGAGGGCGCTGGGTTGGGGGAAATTGTTAATGCTGTTTGAGCGTATTGAGCGTATTGTCTGAGCGTACCGATTGATTACGGCAATTGACCACGGCATTAGCGATCGGCCCGGGAACGATCGGGCAACTCCTGTTCCTGGGCCAGGGCCCGAATGGCCGCCCATTCCCGATCGCTCAAGGGCTGTTCCTCCAGCTCGATCGAGAACGTATCCCGAGCCGCCTGGGTCAGGGTCGCCACCAGGTGCGATCGGGACAGGGGCGGCAACCGGGGTTCCAGCGGCTCCGTGCCAAAGATCTGGCCATGGAGCGATCGGTTGGGATGCAGGGCGATCGAACCATGTTGCAACACCGCCGCGCCTCGCAAATATTGAGCGCTGCCGATTAACTTTTCGCCGCCGTCAGCCAGCACCAAATCCGCATCGGTGGCCAGCGCAAAACAGTTGGCTTGGTTACGCAAACCGACCGATCGCCCCTCGCCAAACCGCAACTCCACCCCCAGAGCCTGCCAACCCGCAATCAAAAATCGACAAATTCGGCAATAGGCATCCCGACGGCTGCCGAACTGGGAGCCAATGACCGCATAGGTGAGATCATCCCCATGGAGCACGGCCCGGCCCCCCGTGGGCCGCCGCACCAGGGGAATTGGGCGATCGGCCCATTGCAACTGTTCCCAAGCGGCCGGGTAACGCCGTTGATGGAACCCCAGAGAAATGGTGGGTTCCGACCAGGTATAAAACCGCAGAACCGGCGGGCCCGCTGCTTGAACATGCTGCTCAAACAACCAGCGATCGATGGCCATTTGCACCGCGCCGGATTCGTTCAGGGTTGGGATCAGTCGCCAGCGATCGCCCATGGCCTCAATTGGTGAATAGCCTCAATTTGTGGATACACAGCCCTTACCTCGATTACTAAGGACAGTCACCCGTAGGGTGGGCACTGCCCACCAAACCGTTGCTTCATGGCATCTGCAATTGGCGTGCCAATCATTCTAGGTAAAGGCTGTATCAATCGCGGCCCCACAACTCGCCAGCAAAAGCCGCTTTAACCAAATTCCGCTTGCAGTGCTTCGTCATTGTCATCGGCGATCGAAGCCACCAGCGTGATCGATCGGGAAATTTCCCCCGGCGACAGTTCCGCCACCGTGCGGGTTGTGGTCACCACCACGGAATTTTCCGCGATCGCATAGCGGGCCTCAAAGGTGCTCAACCAATTAGCCGCCATCAGTTTTTTCAGCAACCCGGCCTCATCCTTCGCCGGCAGATTCAACACCGATGACCACACCGTCAAAGTGTCATCGTCGGTTTCGCCCGTCAGTTGCACATAGACCTCCACCGAGCCGTATTGAAACCGCCAAAGGGACGATCCGCCGCTGCGATTAACCATGGCGCTGTTTTCTGTGGCCAAGCTGGAGATCACCGTTTCGATCGTCTCGATCGCGCTGGTGGGCCCTTCTGCTACGTCCAACAAAGCTTCTTCCGCCGCCGTTGTCATAGATCTAAGTCAAGTGTTGAGTCAGGTTAGCGGGCTGGAGGGGATTTCGCCCCGCAGGAGCCGAGCAACTGGCCACAGGCCAGCCGCCCGATCGCCCCATGCCCACCCCATCCAGTGTGGTCGCAACGTTCGATCGATGCAACTGATACTGAACGTCTATTGCTGAACGTCTATTGCTGAGCGTCTGATGCTGAACCTCTATTGCTGGATATTCGGGATCTTAATTTTCAGGATTTTCAGGGCGATCGCTCGGCTTCCGGGCCACCCAATATTTGCTCAGGAAATGGGTTGAGGTTTCCACCTGCTCAAACCCGGCCTTGTCCAAATAGGCCACCAAATCATCCGTGATGTAGTGGCGATAGAACGGTTCATGGAACGCCGCCGGGAACCCTGCCAACACCGGCTCCAGTTCCGGCGCATCGGCCGCCTGAATTGAATCGCACAGCACCACCGTGCCCCCCGGCTTCGTCACCCGGAACAGCTCTTGGATCACCTGGGAGCGCACCGGCCCCGGCAACTCGTGGAACAGGAATGTGCTGGTGGTGACGTGGAAATAGTCATCCACGTAGGGCAGCGCTTCCCCTTGGCCCTGGGCGAGTTGGGGCAGCTCACCGGGCTGTTGCGACAACATTTGATTCGCCTTGCGCAGATAGGCCGGCGACAGATCCAGCCCAAACAGCGCCGCCTTGGGCAGAATCGATCGAATGAATCGCAGGGTGCGCCCCGTCCCGCAAGCCACATCCAGCACCCGCAGATCGCGCCCCGTCACTTCTGGGAAAGCGCGTGCCCCCTGGGCGATCAGGGCCAACACCCGCCGCCGCATCGCATCCGCCGTCCCGTTAAACAGCAACTCCACCTGCAAATCGTACAAATTCGCAGACCAATCGCTCAGATAGCCATCGGTTTGGTAGTGGAAATTTTGTAGGTAATACTTCGGATAACCGTTGGTGTCGATCGAGGGCGAAAACTCCTGAAAGCGCTTTTCCGACAGGCGCATCCAAGTTTGGAAACCATCCCAAATCACCAACGGATAGAACTTCAGGAACTCATCCCAAGCATTTTCAAACACCAACTCGGGCCCATAAACCCCCCGCTCCACATCCTGCCAATCGGTTTCCAGCAGCGTTTGCATCCGGCGCTGCAACAACTGGAACACCTCCGGCGGCAGGCTTTGATTTCGTTGGGGCAGGGGTTTGATCGCATTCAAAACCCGCGTGTTCATTTGCTTGTGGGCCAAGCTAAAAGCTCCCTTGCCCTGCTGAAACGTCTGATAGGCCAGCTTCAGCAGGTCATTAGGATTCGGCAGCGGAAAAGGTTGCTGTGGGCGGCGATCGGTGGTGGCAGTCATGGCAATGGGAAATTTTGAAGGGCGATCGACCCGAGACCGGGAATGCGTCGATCGCTTGGATTATTAAGGGGCAAGTCCCCGGCGAAAACCAAACCCCGATGGCAATTGGGGCGGTCTTGAGGGTCTATTGTAACGAAAACTTTACGATCAATCGGGCGATCAGGCAGTGAAGCAGCCTGCTGGCGCGGTTTCCTCCCAGCATCGATATAACCAAACAACCGATCTTTAGAATGCTGAGGGCGATCGATCGCAGTTTGGATGTTGTGGCACTGTTGGGTTTTGGCAGGGTGGTTAGACGCGAATCTCCTCGACCTGTGAGGCAATGGACTTTAAGAGTCGCAATACGCCATAGAGTCCATTTTCTGGTTGGGAATAGATTGAAAAATCACTGGAAATCGCGTAGTGATTGCCTTGGATTTTCAAAAATAAAAAGTTATCGCCATTGGTGACTAGCGCAAACAGGGGGCGATCTCGATCGGGGTTGGCACAGGCATAGGCTAAGGCTTGGGGAATGCCCGTTGAAGCGGCAAATCGGGTGCGTTTTGACTCAACGATCGCCACCCACAAGTCTTGGCAAATCACCAATGTATCAATTCGCCCGGTGTAGCGTTCATTGCGATCGTCCAAAACAATTTCGACGCTGGCTTCTGCTTGGAGCCGAAAGGGCGGATCGCAAAATCCTGCGAGATACAGCAACGGCGAAACCAACAATAAGTTCACCGTTGCTTCGGTCAAATCTCCTTCGGCACTGCTGTAGCGATAGCTGGCACGAATGCGATCGAGGGTTTGGCGTTCTGCTGGGCTGAGGGTGATTTGGGCAGTTTGGGCGGCGGTTGCTTCGGCAAAGAAGGCGGGGTCAACGGTGGGGTTGAGCTGAAAGCGCGTTTCGACCTGGCGCAGGCTGAGGAAGGATTGGGCGATCGCGAGGGTGTCTGGCATGGTTTCCTCCAAGAATGCAGCAATCCATCAACCTCTAACCTAGGGCAAATTCAGTGAAGGAGCGGATGCTGGGGTGATGGTAGCCCAGCACCAAATCTTCCTTGGGTACGCCGAGATCAAGCAGTTGTTGCACGATTTCGACTTCTGTGCCGTTGTATTGAACCCAAATTTTGGCATCCTCTGGGCTGCTGCTTTTGATGTCGATGTGCATGATCAGGCCATAGTCGCGTCGCTTGGTTGTCCAGCCATCAATGACGACGGCATAGCGATCGTTGGCTTCATCAAAGATGGGGTTAACGGCGATCGCCCTGGCTTCGGGACGAATGGAAGCGTTGCGACGAAATTCGCAAAAATCGTTCAGCACTTCTTTGACGTATTGCCGATAGGTCGCTAGTTTTTCCATAGGGCAATGGTCTCCGTTGCGGGTTCATAAACTAACAGTTTGATTTGGTAATTCGTAATCGACATTTTAATAAATTCAAGCGTAAAGAAGCTTTCATAAATAACTTGGGGAACAGCCAGGAAGAGTTCCCGATCGGGATCGCCGACTTGTAAGGCTAATCGATAGTTTAAAAATTGACCGAGTGCTAAATGAAACTCAGCAATTTCGGATCGTCCGCCAAAGGTTTTAATTTCTACAGCAATCTTCTGGCCGGCGCGTTCTGCTGCTAGCAGCTTTTCTGCCCCCAAGTCGATATACAAATCAACGCCGCCGAGCTTGAGACTCAGGGGATCATCCGTAATAAACCAATTCTCTTTTTCTAATGCGTTCCGAACGGCTTGGTGAAATAGATCTTTGGCCATAGAAATTGTCTTGGGCGATCGCGTTAGGCTTGCGAGCTGAGTTGGATTTTAGCTTAATCCCCAATTCTGCCGTAGGGTGCGTAGGGCAACGGTTCGCAGGTTCCCGAGGTGGGTTTTTCGCCCTACGCACCGCTGCTATGTCGCGGCTGCTCCCTAGTGCATCCCAACGCCGTCGCCAATGGGTCGCCACTGGGTGCGTTGTTCAGGGGTAGCGTGATAGAGCTGTGGAAAATAGCCAACCCAAAGTGAGATCGATGAGCAAAAGCTGGCTATAGATGTATCGTATGTTGATGAGCTTCAGCAATACAGTCCAACCCAATCAGTAGAATGGCGTTATGAAAATCAGTAGTTTAGGCGAGAAAATTGCCCAAGCGAAAGCTTTGACTGATCAAGAACAGGTATTTGCCATAGTTTCTCACTATTGCCAAAAACTAGATGCCTGTCCCGAATGGTTAGATGGCTACAACTTCTTAGCCAAAATACTCACCGAACAAGAAGCTGTGCCGGAAGCAATCACTGTTTATCAGCAGGCCATTCAAGTTTTTCCAGAGCAAGCCACGCTCTATGTCAATCTAGCAACCTTGCTGTTAACTCAAAGTCATTTTGCTGCTGCCTTACGGGCCTATGAACAGGCGATTTTACTAGATCCTAATTGGCATCACAGCTATCTGTGCCTGGCTCGGCTGCATAAATATTTGGCACAGCTAGAGGACGCAGTTGCCGTTTGCGATCGCGGTTTGAAGGTTTCTCCTGGGGCAGGTGATTTATGGCAACTTCGATCGCAGTGCTTGGAACAACAAGGACGATGGGAGGCGGCCATTGAAGGCTATTTGCATCTGCTAGCAACCAATCCTGGCTCGGATGTAGCCTATCAGGCGATCAAGCGCCTGGGTGTTGACCATCAGCGCCAAGATTGGTTTGATTTCTGCTCTCAGCATGACTTAACTCCCTCGCTCTTGCATCGCTTTAGTCAAATTATTTCCTGTGACGATAGCCTTGTTTGGTCAACAGCATTGCCCCAAAATTCATCTAATCAAGATGACGGAGCATTAACACTTAACCCCCAATTAGGTGATTGCTTTGAGCTTAAGGCAGCCATGGTTTGGATTGAATCACAAGCCGTTGCAATTTTAAATCATGAGAAAAAGTTTCTAGTGGAAACTTGTAGTGGCAAGCTATCAACTCTGATATGGGAAAAATTTGCACCTGATTGGCCAGAAGTTCAGCCAGGAAAAGCATTGATTCTGTCTACTTTATGCGGAGAAAATTACTATCACTGGATGTTTGATATCTTGCCTAGAATTGGCAGATACAAAGAAAAGTTTTATCAGGACAAGAATGCTCTTGATAAAATTGATTATTTTGTTTTTGACAAAATCAATCACCCGTTTCACAAAGAATCCTTAAGTTTGCTTGGCATCGAAGCTAGCAAAGTAATAGAAACAGGCAACCAAGCAGTCTTATGTTTTGAGTCTGTCCTAGTACCGTCCTATATGAACGGCATCACACGCTATGCCTGTAATTTTTTGCGAAATACGTTCTTGAGCCGCGCCTTACAGCCGCAGGAATTGACGGCGATCACTGGCAGTGTGGAATTACAAGCCACAGACGCTCAACCCACAGAGAACCATCTGGCTAGGGAAACAAGCAGCTTGTCTATTCATCCCTTGGGCGCTGACAAGTCAGCCAAAAAAATCTATATCACACGCAGTAAAGCAAGTTACCGGCGGTTGCTCAATGAGACAGAAGTGATGGAGTTTCTTATAGCCGAAGGATTTGAGATTGTTGAACTGGAAACACTGCCATTGTTGAAACAAGTAGCCATGTTTGCCACTGCGGAAGTGGTGGTTGCGCCCCATGGGGCTGGGCTAACTAATTTAGTGTTTGCCTCGCCTGGAACCTGGGTTCTTGAATTGCTATCGATTGCTTATCGACCAGTCTGCTACAAAGTGATCAGCGAGTTTGTGGACTTAAATTATCGCTATGTGATTGGGGAAGCCATTCAGCGCGCAGATGGACTGTTTCAAGAGGAACCAGCTTGGTACGACCTGAGAATAGATTTAGAAAAAATCAAGGCAATTTTGGCAGAATTTAGCTCCTCACCCAGTTGACTTAATTCCTACAAAAATCACCCTATTAGTCTAAGCACACTGCATCAACTACCCCTGCTGTTTCCTCAGAATTTCGGAATTTGTTGCGCCTCGTTCTCCTCCGTCTCCACCTCTACTAACATGCCATCATGGTTTCGGGCCTCCCGTTTTGCCCTAGCCTAGGATGACCAACTCTGGAATGCCAACGGGCTAGCTAGTGATGCAATCGGCGCTGATTAAAGGCTGGCGATCGCCCACCCAAGGGGGCAAACCCGGCCCCAAAACCGGTTCTCCCGATCGCTCGGCTGCTGCCACAGTTTGGTTGAGTTGAAACAGAAAGGCCAGGGGATCGGTGCGATCGTCCCAACCGTAGGCCGCAGCTACGGCCCGATCGAGCGCGGCATGGGCCCGGTGCAGCGGGGTATCGCCCGGTTGATCCAAGGTTTTATACAAATCGCACAGGCTCCATTGGGCTTCGGCCATCAGGGTTTCGCGCAATTGGCGCAGGGCGCGGGCGGCTTCTGCCACGGCCGTAATTTGGGCGATCGTCACCGTTTGCGGCCAAGGAAAGGTGTCAAAAACGGTGTTGGAGGTGTAGCGAAAATCGCCTTTTAAGGTTGAACATTGGCGGGTGAACCATTGCCAATGCAACGAAGATTGCAAAATGCCAAAGGAATAATCATCATCTAATGGAAAAACAATCAAGGCGGCATTGGGACGGATACGACCTGAAACAAATGCAAAGATCGGACGTTTTGTTACCTGTCCGCAAACAATATAGCGATCGCCCTGGCTGATTTTTGCAATCATTTCAGGGCGCGGGTAAGACAGGAGCCACCAGCGATTTAAAAAATTCTGGTGGTGATGATTAACTTTCGCTTTTGGGTTTTTCTTCAAGACCGCTTGATTGCGATCGGCTTCTGCTTGGGCGGCCTGTTGCCGGGTCGGTAAGACCTCATTCTTAATCTGTTTAAAAATTGCTGGATAGGTTTTTGCAGTCTCTAGGGATTGGGGATGAAAATCAATCACGTAGCGTTGCGGTTGCGGCGGCACACTCGATAGTAATTCATGGGCATCGGCTTCGGTGTAGGGGGGATTTTTCAGGCGATCGCGCCGATCACAAAGCGATCGATACAGCAGCCCCATCCGTTGGGCCGCCGTCGCCGTCACCTCCACAATTTGCCCGTCGCGAAACTTGGGTTTTGCGGCTCCCCGTTCCATGAAGCGGAAGGCTTCGGGATGAAACGGCAATTCATCGAGGGCTAACCGTTCAACGGGAATGCTGACCGATTGGGTGAGGTCGTAAATCCAAAACTGCTCGAAATTGCAAAGGATGATGTATTGCGGTTGGGGCGTGAGGCGTTGGGCATAGCCCCAGGCTTGGTTGTAGTGGCGATCGAGATGTCGCTCCGATCGCCGCTTCAGTTCAATCAACAGCGAACCATCGGGCCAATACAAATCGGCGTAACCCGTCTGGCCCTTACGGCTGCCCTGATCCACCACTTGCTCGATCGTGGCTCCCGCCTGCTTGGTTCCGGCATACCCAAACGCCTGAAAAAACGCCTCCAGGAACGGCCTGCTATTACTGCGTTCCGTCGCTGCGGGTTGCGACAGGATATAGGTTTGGCAAAAGGTGACAAACTCCTGAAGTCGATCGCGGTTCACTGGCGGTAGGAATTGCAGATCAGCAGATGGGCCAAGGGCTGGGCAGCCATACCCATTAAAGCGTTGATGATGGGTGGGGCGATCGGGGCAGCCTTGACCCGCCCAAAAGACGAGAGGCGATCGAGCCAAGCTTGCCCATAGAGCAAACGACTCGATCGCCTCTGAAGTTACGACTAATTCATCAGCTCAGATTTAACTGAAATGGCTGCATGAAATTCATGATGAATACTGAATGGGTTGAATATTCAGCTCTGCTTGCCATTGGCTCAAGGGCTTTTCCCATCCCTCTTCCCACTTTTGAGCAAACAGAGGTTGAGCAGCCTTCCCCATTTGAAATCCCTGAGTGATCGCCTCTAGCAAAAATGGCAATGTTGTGGGTGCCATCAGAGTGCTGATAATCAAACTATTTGCAATCAACATGCTGGCTAATGGATAGGGAAATTGTGGCAAATGAAAGGCCTGCAAGCCAATTTCGCCAACTTCAGAGGGAGCAAACCCAGTCACAATATGCCAAAGATCATGGGTTTGACTCAGACGCATTTCAACATATTCAGCATCAGATTGGGCAGTCATGCCAGCGTGTAAATTGGGATCAAAGCCCTTTTTTTTCATTTCTGCTGCATAGATATACCCCAGCGAATCAGGAGGCAGGGTCAGCAGGGTTTCTAAATCATGGGCCGGTGGCAGATAGCGCTCACGGATTAAGGCGGCACAAGCCGGATTCTGGCTGAGATACTGTGCTGCCAAAGCGTAGGCGGGAGTTTCCAGCAAGCCATCCACTAGTTCACCAACCGTTTTCAGGCTACTGCTGCCAAGCAGCATGGCAGTGAATGACTTGAAAATCAAAAACTTTGAAAAAAACGACTTCATACCCTGAAAAAAAGAATTGGGGGTCGGCGGTTGCATGGAACCGGTCAAAGAGTCGTTCAATGTCGCTGAATGAAGCGGTTGCATAGACAGTAGCTCCAGGGAACTGCAAAGTGAACCCAACCACCTCTCGATGGAGGGTGAAGTTGCTGAATAGTCGGGAGAAAGCTAGCACTTCCGTTCGTTAGCTCATACCCTGGCGGGACGGTGCTTTCAGGGGTGGGGCAACTCGGAAAATGAGTATCTCTCATGTTTTTAGAATATCAGCAGAATTTTTGTCTTGTCAAGCAAAACATGAATAAATTTCATTTTTAATTCAACTCGACAGACGAGAGCAGTCTGAAATCTCAAGCGCGACGACTGGCCCGTCCTAGGCTGGCAACTGTCATCAACCACCATGATCTGCGTTATTTCAGTCCTGACTTCGCCCGATTGATCGCTCCAAACAGTTCCAACCCCAAAAAACAAGAGGCGATCGAGCCAGGCTTGCCAACAGAGCAAACGACTCGATCGCCTTTTTAGTTGTGAGATTACCGGTTGGGTTGGCCAGGGCGATTTATTCAGCCCCAGCGCAACCCAGCCACCTAACCCATTCAGGAATTAGGCATCGTAGTACAGCAGGTACTCGTAGGGGTGCGGACGCAGGCGCATCGGGTTCACTTCCGCATCCAGCTTGTAGGTGATCCAGTTGTCGATGAAGTCATCGGTGAACACACCCGAAGCGGTCAAGAAGCCGCGATCTTGATCCAACGCTTCCAGTGCGCCTTCCAGCGAACCGGGGGTCGAAGGAACCTTGCTCAGTTCTTCGGGGCTGAGGTCGTAGATGTCCACATCCAGCGGTTCGCCCGGATCGATTTCGTTCTTGATCCCGTCGAGACCCGCCAACAGCATGGCCGAGAACGCCAGGTAGGGGTTGGAGGTTGCGTCGGGGCAACGGAATTCCAGACGCTTGGCCTTGGGGTTCGAGCCGGTCAGCGGAATCCGGATCGAAGCCGATCGGTTACCGGCCGAGTAAGCCAAGTTCACCGGCGCTTCAAAGCCCGGCACCAAGCGCTTGTAGGAGTTGAGGGTGGGGTTGGTGAAGGCCAACACAGCGGGAGCGTGCTTCAGCAAACCACCGATGAAGTTCAATGCCATCTTGCTCAGGTTGGCATAGCCATCAGGGCTGAAGAACAGGGGCTGGCCATCCTTCCAAATGGACATGTGGGTGTGCATCCCGGAGCCGTTGTCGTTAAACAGCGGCTTGGGCATGAAGGTGACGGTCTTGCCGTACTTCTTAGCCACGTTCTTGATCACGTACTTGTAGGTCAGTACGTTGTCAGCGGCGCTGATCAGGTCGCTGAACTTCATGCCCAGCTCGCACTGGCCGGCGGTTGCCACTTCGTGGTGATGCTTTTCAATGGGCACGCCACACTTGCCCATGGTCAGTAGCATTTCGGTGCGGATGTCTTGCAGGGTGTCGCTGGGAGCAACGGGGAAGTAGCCACGCTTGTAGCCAATTTTGTTGCCCAGGTTGCCACCAGCTTCAATCCGACCCGAGTTCCACTGGGCTTCGATCGAATCCACGTGGTAGTAGGATTCGTGCTCGTTTTGGCCGTAGCGAACATCGTCGAAGATGAAGAATTCCGGTTCGGGGCCGCAATATACGGTGTCGCCGATGCCGGTGCTTTGCAGGTAGCCCAACACGCGAGCCGCGATCGAGCGGGGGTCGCGATCGTACCACTCGCCGGTACGGGGTTCTTTGATCGAGCAGACCATGCTCAGGGTGGGCACTTCCATGAACGGATCCATCCAGGCGGTGTTGGGATCAGCCACCATGGACATGTCGGAAGCTTGGATACCCTTCCAACCGCGAATACTGGAACCATCGAAGGCCACGCCCTCGGTGAAGGCTTCTTCGTCGATAAGGCTGCGATGGAAGGTGCAGTGCTGCCAGATCCCGAAGAGATCGACAAACTTCAGGTCGATCATCTCGATATTTTGGTCTTGAATCATTTTCAAGACATCTTGGGCAGTCGTCATGAACGAACTCCTTGAACCTGTTTGTTTAGTCGCTCTTTGGAATAGATGCGAGGCACTGCCCCTCTGTCACGGTTGCGCTTAGAGCAAAACCTATAAATGACGCTTACTCGGGGTAGCGCTACATTCGTCACATCCTAAAGAGAGGCTAGGGCGGTTTTTGTATCAGAAACTACTATTTCTCTGCTGAGGGGAGATACAAAACTTAGTGCTGAGACTTTGGGCTAGGCGCTGCGGTGTGCGATGATTGAGAGGGCCCGAGCGTCGCCGCAGAAATCCGTTGCACCGTCTGATGTGTAGCGATTTCAGCCGAGTCCCGGGACGAGTTTAAGACAAGCAGCTTCCTTAATGTAGGCTACTGTCAATATTTCTCTTCGATAAAGACTGTTGGGAGAATCGCTCATGATGCGCGATGCTGTGACGACTTTAATCAGAAACTATGACATTACGGGTCGCTACCTCGATCGCGACGCAATGGACGACCTGAAGGCCTACTTTGCGTCGGGTGAAGCTCGGATCAAGGCGGCATCGGTGATTAATGCCAATGCGGCGGATATTGTCAAGCAAGCGGGCTTGGCTTTATTTGAGGAAGTGCCCGAGCTGATTCGTCCGGGTGGCAATGCTTACACCACTCGGCGCTATGCGGCTTGTCTGCGGGATATGGACTACTACCTGCGCTATGCCAGCTACGCGATCGTGGCGGCGGATGCGGATGTGTTGGATGAGCGTGTGCTGAACGGTCTGCGCGAAACCTACAACTCTTTGGGTGTGCCTCCGGCTCCGACGGTGCGCGGCATTCAAATCATGAAGGATATTGTGAAGTCGCTGGTGACGGCGGCCGGTGTGGATGCCAGCGTGGTGGATGCACCGTTTGATTACATGACCCGCGAACTGAGCGAGTCGGACATCTAGGATTTTGCCCGATGGGCAAGTCTAGCAAGACATCGCCCGTGGAGGTTGGGGCCTCTGCGGGCGATTGCTTTTGCTGGATGCAGGGTTGTGGATGTTGGACGAATGGTTTTGGGCGAATGGTTTTGGGATATGCGTTGGGGTTAATCAACGGTTATTGACGGTTCGGGATTTTAGGTCGATCGGGAAGTTTCCGGCCCGATCGCCGCGCCCATTGCCGTCAACAACATGACGATCCCCGCCGCCACAAACAATCCAGTGAGGCTGACTTCCAACAACGCACCCGAGGCCGCCTGCGAAAAGGGATCCAAGGCCACCGCCGCAAACATAATCAGGCTCATCATTCGCCCCTGCATGTGGAAGGCGGTTTGCTGTTGCAGCCAAGTCATGGCCAACACACCCACAATGCCGCCACCGATCCCCATCCCCGCGATCGCGATCGCGGCGAGGGCGGTACTGTGAACAAAGCCCAGGGAAATTAAACCCAATCCCAAGGCTCCCGCCAGCCAAGCCAGGGGCGTTTTGAGGTTGGCGATCGCGTTGAGTTGCCCCGCAATCACCACACCCAGCAGGGCCCCCACGCCATAGGCGGCCTGAAGCGATCCAAAGGTGGTGGCGTTGCCCTGTAAGCGCACGGTTACCAGTTGGGCCACGCCAATCACGATCGGCCCCAGGATGGCAAAGTTAATGGCCGCAATCAACAGCAACCCGATCCGAATGTCCGATCGCTGCCAGGCATAGCGCAACCCTTCGCCAATTTCTGCGGCCAGGGCCTGTTTCGGCGTTGACTGAGGGGAATGGGCCGATCGCCCGGGAGCCTTGGGTTGCACCAGAAAAATACAAAGACTGCCGAGCAACAGCAACAAGGCATTGAGGGTAAAAGTGGCCGTCAACCCCACAGCCCCGATCGCCAAGCCCGCCGCCGCCGGCCCAACCACATTCGTAATCTGTTCGCTGCCTTGCATCCAAGCATTGGCCTGAGAAAGGCGATCGGCGGGAACCAGTTTCGGCAGCAGGGCCAAAACGGCAGGATAAAGAAAGGCTTCCAGGGAACCAAAGAGAGCCGCAATGGCGATCATCCCTTCTAGGGAGAAGCGATCGGCCAGCAGCATCGCCACCACACCCATAATTGCCAGGGCCGCGATCGCCCCCGCCAGCGCCGCCACCCGATTAGTGGGCAGGCGATCGCTCATGGCTCCCCCCAACAACATCAACAGCCCCCGAGGAATCGCCGCCGCCATCAACACCGACCCCGCCGCCCAACCAGATTGGGTTTCTTGCAACACCAACCAAGTCAGGGCTACCAACCAAATTTGTGCGGCACAGAAAATTAAAGTCTGACCCGCCCACAGGTACAAAAACTGTCGGGCCGGTCTCGATCGCAACCGTTTCAGATTCAACATTGGACGCACCTCACACTGATTGCCATCACCGACTCAAACCGTTCACCACAGCAGTTCACTCAACAATCCATACACCGCCACAAAATTGATGCGACTGAGGGCCACCAACCAGCGCGATCGCTCGTGGTGGTCTTGATCTCCCCAGGCGGTCACGCGGCTCCACCCGGCCGTCAGCAGCGCCATCCAAGGAGCAAGTCGCAAGCGACCCCAGCGCCAGAAACGCACCCAGGGCCAGCGAGGCCGGTTGCTAGCAGGCTTCGATTCAACAGGAACAGAAGCTGGAGTCAGCGTGAGTTTTGAAATCGTCCGCAGCATCGGTTTCAAGGGATTGGGGACTGAGGGCGCATTTTTTATTTCAAATGCTCGATATAAAAACGCCACGTTGAACATACGATTAAGCCGGTGAAACGTCGTATTCAGCGATGAAATTCCGAGAAAAAGCTCCAGAAAACCCAATTAGGCTTAATTAAGCCCAATCAAAAATGGCTTCAGCGCGGGGAACTAGACATAAGAACCTTGAAGTGGAAAGATAAATATGAAATTTGCTCATATTCAAGATATGAGCAATCCTCGTTTTTTGTCAAGCCCCCTATTGGCCACAGTTCAACGCATGATGACTCCCGGAACCAAAGCTCCCCCCAAGCCAGCAGCCCGCAAGAAACCACGCCAGGCCCGCAGCCAAGCCCGCGTGAATCGAATTTTGGATGTGGCGGAAAAACTTTTGATCGCCGAAGGCTACAACGCCACCACCACCCAGGCGATCGCGGCCCAAGCAGAAGTCCCGATCGGGTCGCTCTATCAGTTTTTTCCCGACAAAAACGCCATCGTCGGAGCCTTGGCGGAGCGCTATAACGATCAGATGTATGCGTTATTTCTCCAACTTCATGCCTCAGAGGCTAAAAATTTATCTCTCAAGGATTATGTTGATCGGATTGTTGATTCTTTCGATCAATTTCTGAAAACCCACCCGGGCTATTTAGCGATTCTCATGCCCTTGCAAGGACTGCCAGAACTGGCCGAAATTGATGCCGAAAATGACGATCGCCTGATCCAGGGCTACATTGACTATTTTCAAGATCGCTATCCCGGTCAAACGGCAGAAACCTATGAGGCGATCGCCTTTGTGATCGTCAAGGGAATTGGCACATTGCTATGGTTTACTTTCGGGCAGACGGACTTGGCACAAACCCGCTTAGTGCAGGAAACGAAGAAATTAATGTTGAGTTATTTATCTAATTATTTTGAAGACTCCGAGATCCTTGAAAGCTGATCGATCGGTTCAGAGGTTCAATCAGCATCAGCAGGAGGTGATCGCCTGATTTGATGATTACCGAGCGCGGTTGTGCACCTTCAGTGCAATTTGCACCCGCTGCTCAGCAATTCCCAAACAGCGGGCGCAACACAGGGTCTTGAGCCGAGTACCGGGGTTAGCCGATTGCCGGGATTGATTGAAGTCTTTTAAAAGGCGGCACCCAGATTCGAACTGGGGGTAAAGGATTTGCAGTCCTCTGCCTTACCACTTGGCCATGCCGCCTTGCGCCGTTCTGTTCGGCAGATGTCATTCTGCCATCAGTTTTGCATTTGGGCAACCCCCCAGGCTCAAAATTCTGAACCAGCGAGGGAAACGGCGCGATCGCCCACCGCAGCCGATCGCCTCAGCCTATGCCAGGCAATCTTCCAACTGTGACAGCAACGTAGCCTGATCCAAGTTTTGCCCAATCAGCACGAGCTGGTTTTTGGGTTGCCCCTTCCAAAGATCATCTTCCAGGGTGAAGCGCTTGCCGGACAGGTGAAAAATGTGGCGGTTTTCGCTTTCTTGGAACCACAAAATTCCCTTAGCCCGAAAGACTGCTTCCGGCATTTGATCATCCAAAAAGCTCTGGAACTTGCGGATCACAAAGGGGCGATCGCTCTCAAAGGAAACGGACACAAATCCATCATTTTCTAGGTGATGGGAGTGATGATGGTGGTCATGGCCGTGGTGATGATGGTCATGATCGTGGTCGTGGACACAATGGCCATGGTCATGATCGCAAGCATCATGATTGTGATGATCATGCGCTTGTTCATCTGCATGATCGCAAGCGTCATGGTTGTGATGGTCATGCGCTTGTTCATGGTCATGATCATGGGCATCAGCACTTTCTTCCGGGTGATAGTACTGATCCGATTCAAACAGACCAACACTCAAAACCAAAGGCAACGGCACTTCCGAGTTTTGGGTGCGCAAAATGCGAGCGTCTTGCTTAATTTCCCGAACCCGTTCTTCAAGCGCTTCCACCTTTTCGGGCGCAACGAGATCGGTTTTGTTCAGCAAAATAATGTCGCCATAGGCAATTTGACTATAGGCAGCTTCACTGTTGAACAAATCGAGGCTGAAGTTTTCGCAATCGACCAAGGTAATGATTGAATCGAGCCGCGTCATATCCCGCAGTTCAGTGCCCAGGAAGGTCAACGCCACGGGCAAAGGATCCGCCAAACCCGTGGTTTCCACCACCAGATAGTCAATCCGTTCTTCTCGTTCCAAAACGCGATAGACCGCATCCACCAAGTCATTATTGATGTTGCAGCAAATGCAACCGTTGGCGAGTTCAATCACGCTGTCATCGTCTGAGACTTCAACGATCAGCTCTTGATCAATGCCAATTTCACCAAACTCATTGACCAAAACAGCCGTCTTCAGACCCTGTTGATTGCTCAGAATATGATTAAGCAGGGTAGTTTTGCCGCTGCCTAAAAAGCCTGTGATGATGGTGACTGGCAAGCCCAATTTAGGGGCGGCCATGACTGGGCTGGGGGCGGTTAGATCTTGACTGGTGGCCATGGGACAGGGATTGATGAAAGGAAATGAAGTAGGGCGTGGATGGGCCGTTAGCGGGTGGACGCTAGGCCGGTAGGCGCTGGGGGGTGGTTCTGGCTATTGTCGATGGTATGAGAATCATTCTCAAAGATAGCTGAGATTTGTGGGATTGCTCAATCCCCGATCGCCCGTAGGCCAAAGTAGGTAATTACCAATTCTTCGGGGCCCGTGTTGGCAATTTCATGCACCTCATGGGGGGCGATCGCCAGGCAAACGCCCGGAACCAGATCAAAGCGCTGGCCATCAACGATCATTGTCCCCTGGCCAGCTTCAATGAAGAAGACTTCATGCATATCCGAGTGGGCATGGCCGGGGGAAACCTGGCCGGGCGCAAAGCAGGCTCGGGAAAAGTTGGTGAGGTGGGGAAGGTCGCCTTGTCGCAACAGCACTTGCTTGGCGATCGCGGGGTTGTGGGAAACCCGCTCGATCGGGACTTCCGAGAGCGCAACTCGTTTCAAAACCAATCCTCTCCTCGATTTTCGGGGGGTGCTGGCGGCTCCGTGGCCACCAAATCAGACGGGGGGCGCTCATCGCTCCAAGCCCACCACACACAGCCGCAATGACACCCATAGAACTCCTGCCACTTGCGGCGGTAGGTTTCCGTGAGCACGGGCGATCGCCGATTAATCCACACGCGCTCCGCTTCTAAAACCGATGCGCCACAGGTGGGGCAACAGAACTCCAGGGCGTGAACGGCGGAGTCTGTCCAGTCGGGTGCTTCCGGTGCAAAGGCATCCATAGGTTTCTCAGAGGTGGGCTGACCAGGATTCCGCCAAGGGGTATCGGAGGGCGATCGAGTGGCAATGGCTGTTATTTAACCCCTCCTTGCATTTTAATTTGGGGGAGCGCTCCTGAACTCGATCGCTCAAAATAGCGCCGCCCAAAATAGGCTAAGCAGCAGCGGCGTGGGGCTAATTCATTTCCTTGTCCTGCTCATGAGTTATCTCAATCTCGTTTCCTTTTTGGGCATCTTTGGGCTTTGCGGTGTGGCTTGGCTCTTTTCGGAAAATCGGAAACTCATTCCTTGGGCTACGTTAATTTGGGGGCTGAGCCTGCAGCTTGTGTTGGGGTTTTTGGTGTTCAGGCTGCCCATCACGCGCGATATTTTTGATGTTTTAAATAGTGCTCTCAATGGGATTTTTGCCGCTGCCGAATCGGGGGCAGAATTCATTTTTGGTTCCCAGTTTGTTTCTAAAGATTTTGGCGAAAACCCACCTTTGGGCTATATCTTTGCCGTCCGCGCTTTGCCCACGGTGGTCTTTTTTTCAGGACTGATGGCCCTGCTCTACAGCTTGGGGGTCATGCAAGCGGTTGTGAATGGTTTTTCGCGGTTGTTTTATCGAACCACACGGCTGAGTGGAGCGGAAGCACTGAGCGGCGTGGTGAATGTGGTGACGGGGGTTGAAGCGTTGATCGTGGTGCGGCCGTTTTTGTCGCGGATGACGCGCAGCGAGCTATGCGCTATTTTGGCTTGCTGTTTTGGAACGGCTTCCTCTTCCACGTTGGCGATCTATGTGGACTTTTTGCAGCCGGTTTTTTCAAACATTTTAGGTCATTTAATTTCGGCAGCCATTATTGGTATTCCGGCTTGCTTTGTACTTTCCAAAATTTTGGTTCCGGAAACCCAAGTGCCCCTGACGCGCGATCGCCTGTCGGGGGTAATGATGGCAAATTTATCGCAAAATCCTCTGAATCCAGCCAGTCCCAGCACACCAGAACACTATCCCCTGAATCCTTTTAATGCGGCTGAAAGTTCCTTGGGCGATCGAACCTTGGCCGATCGAACCTTAGCCGATCGAGACATGGCCGGCGGGGCGATCGAGCCGGATAGTAGTCCCTGGGCGATCGCCATGGCGGGTGCCCTGGAAGGGTTGCGCATTTGTGGCTGGATTGTAGCGGCCCTGGTGTTGATTGTGGGGTTGGTGTCGCTGGTCGATCGCTTCTTTGTTGCGTTAGGGCTGGTTCCCGGGCCGATCGGGGACTTATTTCGAGTGGTTACCCTGGCCAACTTGGAGGGAATTTGTTTCTTTCCGCTCACGCTGCTGACAGGAGTGGCTTGGGATGATGCTTGGGAGTCGGCGGTGGTCATTGGTCGGCGGCTCTTGGAAACTGCCATTCCGCCCTATCAAACCCTGGCGGAACTGCGCCGAAACGACGCAATCAGCGATCGCACCCTTTTAATTGTGAGTTATGCGCTCTCCAGCTTTGCCCACCTGCCAGCCTTGGGCATTTTTGTAGGGGGTCTGAGCGCCCTGATTCCCCAGCGGCGGCGGGAGTTACTGAATTTGGGCTGGCGGGCCCTGTTTGTGGGCACGCTAGCTTCCCTGATGATTGCCTGTGTGGCGGGTTTTTATGACGATGGCAGCCCCCATATTTTGGGCACGCCCATGCCGCCCACCAAGCTTGCGCCGGCCACGCCAACCTTGGTAAAACCCAGCCCCCCACCCGCAACTCCGGCCCCCGCACCGCGCTAGGGTGGAGCATCGAATTTAGGGTGCATTTTTGGGATGCATGATCGAATTCGGCAAACTGGCTTTATCCGTGATTGGGACGAGAGTGGCACAGACTTAGCCACAACAGACTTGGCCACAACAGATCCAGACTGCCCCTTTTTCGACTACGGTATTGAGTTTGATGGGATAGGTGGGTTGTGGGGCGATCGATGCCGAATCCTGAGCCAGAAATATTGCGCTTACTGGATCTGTTGCCGGCTTCGGCACGGATGACAATCAAGATTGTGGGTCGTTCAGAGCAACCTCAAGTGTTGTCGAGTACCTTGCCGTTGCCCTGGCAGCGCGATCGCCCAATCTATGTGAATTTTGAACTGTGGCGGCGAATTCCCCGGCCCCAGCGAGATTTGTTGATGTTGCGCCAATCCTGTTGGGTAATGGGGGTGCGCTGGGTTGAACCCAACTGGTATCAAGGGGCAACCTTGGTGGGTTTGGCCAGCGCCGCTTGGCAAATTAGCCAAGGGGATGCATTGGGAGCAGTGGCTTCCGGTGGGCTGGCGGGCTTGGCCGGCTGGCAAATTTGGCGCAACAACCAGCGAACCGAGCGGGAATTGGAAGTGGATCTCGATGCGATCGCGGTGGCGGTGCGTCGGGGCTACGAAGAACCGGAAGCGGCCCGGTTGTTGCTTGAAGGCATCGAAGCAGTGGCCCAATTGGAGCGGCGACCGGGCATGGAATTTTTGGAATTGCTTCGTTGTCAACGCTTACGCGCGATCGCCGGTTTATCTCCCCTCCGGCATGAGTCATGATCCCTAGGCGATTGGTGCGACGGGTTGCCCTGGTGCCAGTGGTGCTGGCGGTGGGCCTCGGTGGGGGCCTGGGGGCCCGTGGTCGATCGAGCCCGGGAGTTTCAGTTCCAGACAGGGCCCCCGGGCCAACGGCGGAGCTGACGGCCACGGAGACCACCCGCCCCACCCCAACGGGCACGGCGGGGTATCAGTACCAAGCGCCCAATCGCAGTTTTCAAATTTGGTTTCCGGCCATACCCGACAGCTCAACGGATCCCTGGGTTTCCGCTCATTACGACGGCGGCACACGGTTCTATTACGCCAGGGGTGATCAGGCGGGGCCGGCCATTGATTCCGCCAATTCCAGTTCATTGCCACATTACCTTCAGCATGTGGCCACGGGGGTGGCGTTGCAGTTTGGGGCCGAACGGGTTCAACGATCGGAATGGGTGCGATCGAGCCAATGGCCAACTCTTAAATTTTCCTTTCAAAATAAGCGCGGCATTCAATACGAAGCCCGCGCCATTTTTCGCCCCGCCTATAGCCAATTATTTGTGCTGGTTTTTGGTACTACAGCGGCGGAGTCATCGATGGGTTGGCCGGAATCTCGGGCCTTTTTCCAATCCTTCCGCCCGATCGATCCCGTCCCTTCTGAACCGACTAATTCGCCCGATCGTCCTGATCCCACCCCGGTGGATTAACCCCAAGGATTGAGTTCCCGTGAGTTAATCCCCCGAAATTGATTTCAAATCAAGCGATCCCGAATCAAGCAATCCCAAATCAAGCGATCCCAAATCAAGCAATCCCAAATCAAGCGATCTAGGCAACCGGTTCCCGTTGAGCAATGACGGCATAGAACGGATCACCACCGCCTAGCCCCAACATTCTCAGGAAGGCGGGCCCGCTCGATCGCTCGATTATGTATTTCGGCTTGCCAAAGCCGGGCACATGGTTGAAATATTCACAAACCAGGGCCACTCGATCGGTTTCGGAGCGATCGCGCCAGGCTGCGATCGCCTTTTGATAAAACATCCGATTGGAAAAACTGACAATGGCAATGCCGCCGGGTTTCAGAATGCGATGAATTTCACTGAAAATCGCTTCCGGATATTGCAAATATTGCACGGAAACCGTATTCAAAACCGCATCAAAATAGGCATCCTCAAAGGGAAGTTTCAAATCTACATTTAAGTTCTGCACAATGGAGCGATCGAGCCGAGGATTTTTGGCCAATTCCGCCGCATTCATCCCATGGCCCACCACCTCCGCAAACGTTAAATTTTCCGGTAAATGGGAAACCCAACTGCTCATCAAATCCAGAATCTTGGTGTTGGGTTGCAGTTGTTGGCCATAGAGCTGAGTCAGCCGATCAATAAACCCCTCATCCACATGGGTTACCAACCGTGGGTCTTGGTAAAAAAAGTTGTCGTTGCTGTCATCGAGTTTGGTGCGATCGTCGGGACGGAGCAGCATCATGATCGGGCAGAAAAGCGATAGAAATGGGCAATCAATACTAGGGTACAGAAAATTGCTGGTTGAGCCGGGGAATCACCGCGCTAGGATGAATCGGACGGCGGCGAGTTGAAAGCTATGGCACTTTCGCGACGAGACTTTTTGGGGCGATCGGGAGCGGCGCTGGCTGGATGGGGGCTGGCAGAGGCGATCGCAGCCCAACGGGTGGCGCAAGTGTTGGCGGAACCAACCGGCCGGCGCAAGGCCCTGTTAATTGGCATTAATCAATACGAACCGACGGCGATCGCCCCCAACGCGGCCTCGGTGGCCTTGGAAGGTTGCCTGAATGATGTGGCCCTTTGGCAAGAACTCCTAACTTCGCGGTTGGGCTTTCAGGCGGCAGATGTGGTGACCTTGACCGATCGGGCGGCGGGGCGGGCCCAATGGCAAGCGGCTTTAGAGGACTGCGCGGCGGGACTCCGGGCCGGTGATGCGGTGGTGTGGCAATTCAGCGGCTATGGGGGCCTGTTGGCCGATGGAACGGGCCTGTTGGTTCCGGTGGATGGCCATTTGGCCGCCGGAACCCGTGAGGCGACCCCTGCAGAGCCGATCGCCCCCCTACGCGATTGGAGTGAAGTCACGATTCAAGACTGGCTGCGATCGCTGCCCACGGAACGGGTGCTGGGCGTTGTGGATGCGGGATTTGCCCCTGCTCCGGCCCAAGCTTGGGTTCGCCATCGATCGCGCCCGATGCTCACCCCCGGTGCTCTGGATCCGGAAGAACTGGCTTGGCAGCAACAGTTACGCCGCGCCCGATCGGGGCGATCGACCGCCGCCAGCGGGTGGTGGTTGCGGGCCAGCCAGTCCGATCGCCCCGTGCTGGAATTGCCCCAATCGGGATTTGTGGCCGGGGCCTTCACCTGGGCTTTGGTGCAACAACTTTGGAACAGCCTCCCCGCCAGCACCCTGTGGTTTGACCTGGCTCGCACCGCCGCCCAGGTTACGGATCAAGGGGGCCAGCAACAGCCGATCGCCCAACGGCTGGGGGCCGCTGCGATTCGGGAGAATATTGGGGAAAAAATTGGGGGAAATATTGGGGAAAACTTGGGGCAATGGTTGGCCACGGCAGCGGGGCCCAGCGCGGGCACAGTCTTGGCCACGGATTCGGTGAATCGCACGGTGACGGTGAGCTTGGCCGGTTTGGCCCCTGCGGTGTTGGCAGGCGCAACCCAGGGTCTCATTCTGGAACCCGCAGCCACGAATTCAGCGGATGACATAGCCTGGGTTGGGGGACTGCGCATCACCAGCCGCAATGGTTGGCGGGCGATCGGGCAACCCGTGACCGAAGACAGCCGCGATCGCCCGGTTGAGGCCTTCGCCTGGCAATCGGGGCAACTCTTGCGGGAACGGTGGCGCATTTTGTCCCGCAACTTGGGGCTACAGGTGGCTCTCGATCCAAACTTTGAGCGCATTGAGCGGATTGATGCCACCAGCGCCTTTGATGCCTTGTCCCATGTGACGGTGGTGAATCCCGAAAACCGGGCGATCGATGCTTGGTTTGCCCGGGCGGCCCGCCCCACTGCCAATCCTGACCCCAACGGAGACGAAACCAAAACCGCCTATGGCCTCTGGCGACCGGGCCAAACCCTCTGGCCCAACACGGTGGGTGAAAGTGGCGAAGCGCTCAAGACAGCCGTGCAGCGCTTAGGGCCACAATTACATAGTTTGTTGGCGCGGAAACTTTGGCGGGCCACGCTGAATCAGGGAGCCGGTTGGCCCGTGCGCATCACCCTGGCGGCTTTGGAAACGCCCGATCGCCCCCTTCTGCAATGGAGCACTTTGCCCAATGTTGGCGGTGCGATCGGCCCCAACGGTTCGATCGCCCCGGCCGCCTTCACCAGCGGCAGCCGGCCCCAACTCACCCTGGAAAATGCCGGAACCGTTCCCCTGTGGGCCTTGGTGCTGCAACTGGATTCCCTGGGACGAGCCACCCTGGTACAAGACCTGGGGCAGGATACGGAGCCGGGCCAAACCCTGTTGGCCCCCAACAGTCGCCAAACCCTCAGTTGGCCCGCTGCCCCCAGTCGGGGCTTGGGGTCGCTGTTGGTGTGGCTCAGTCGAGATCCCCTGGAGCAGTTGCAGGCCAGCTTGCCTAGCCTGCAAACCGGTGAGGGCGATCGGCTGTGGCCCCTGGCCCAACCGCTGGCCCTGGCCCGCCAACTACTGGAAGATCTCCAGCAAATCAGCGTGAATCATGCTGCGCCCCCCAGTCGATCGCCCAGCCCCGATAGCTATACCCTCGACTGTCGGCAATGGATGGCCTGGGAATTGCCCTTTCGGTTAATTTAGAAACTCCACCAGGATTCGATCACCCCGATTCAGATTCAACCGCTGGGCCGCATTCCCCCCCGCACAGGCCACCTCCACCCAATCGTGGCTACCCACCAGCGCCACAAAGTCATGGAGCGATCGGCTGCTGTAGGTGAGTTGCGAGGGAATCAGTTGCTCGCCAATGCGCACGCGCCAGGAGCGATCGCTCACCCGTTGGGCCGGAATGGTGGAAATTAGATTGCCAAAGTGATCCACATGCTGCACCACTCCTTCCAAGCTGGCCGGGTTGGCCCCGGCCGCCGGATGGGACACCAAACCCGGCAACGGCAAATTCACTAAACTGGCCGGGTCGATCGGGTTACCCAAATCCGCCAACGGAACCCCATTAGCCAAGTGGGCCGCCACCGCCGCAAAAATATCGCGGCCGTGGAATGTGTGGCTCGGGTTCGGCAATCGCCAAAAGTTGCGCTGGGTCAGCACCACGGCCGACTCCGCTGGGAATTGCGCCAACAGGCCACTCCAAAGGCCGTTGTCTGGGCCCACCAACCAGCCCCGATCAAAGGCGATCGCAATCGGCCGCCGTTCGCCCCCCACTCCCGGATCCACCACCGCCAAGAACACCGTCCCCAACGGAAACGCCGCCGCCGAATTGGCCAACACAAACCGCGCCGCCCACAAATCCTGAGGGGGAATTTGGTGAGTCAGATCAATGGTGGGAATGGCGGGATTGACCTGGGCGATTACCCCCTTCAGCACCCCCGCATAGCCATCGGCCGTGCCAAAGTCCGTCAACAGGGCGATCGGCCGAGGCGGCGCTAACCAAGCGGTGAGGGGAACTGTTGAGGAAAAATCCATGGGTTACCGGAAGATGGGGGCCTTGAACATCATTTGAACATCAGTTAGTTGAATCGATTCTGAAAAAAGATAAATTTTCTGTAATAGCTGATACTTTCTGAATCAAAATTACGCTATCTTAGCAATGGAAGGCCCTCTAAGGAGTGGCTAGTGTCGCCAGCCGAAGCTAATGATTGGCTTCTGCAAGCTGAATCATCGCAGCATTCGCGCCTTCTGTCGTCTGGTTGGTCACTTCAACGATCGTCCCAGGCACTCTCAACCCCTATCCACCTTTCGTCGATCGTTTCCTAGCCATGTTTGGAATCCGCCGCAATCGCCCCAACCCCGCCCAAGTTGCGCAAGTTCACCGCGAAAATCTGCGCAAGCTGCTGGAACACCGCATTGAAGTGGCTCGCGCCAAGGGTGACAACGATTTGGTTCGTAGCCTCGAAGCCGAAGCTGAGTACCTGAAATAACTGTCAATCCGTCAATTAAGAGCTGATTCAATTTGTTCAGAATCGCTTGTCGATCGGCGCTTGGGTTCTGCGTTGTCGCAAGTTCCCGTCCGTCTGAATCTTCCAAGGAAAAGTCATCACATCAAAGCTGCCTGGGTCGAAAAACCTGGGCAGCTTTGTGTTTAGGCTGCTTTCAGCAGTTCTTCCCGCAGCCCAAAGATCCGCGATCGGATGCGTCCCAAGCGGGTTTCGATCGATCAGTTTCGATCGAGATTGCGATCCGCCTTGGGACTGCCACGAACCGACGACCCAGGCGGCTGTGCAGATGGTTGCTTTAGGCGGATTCCGTCAGTGCCCCATAGAACTCGGGCCGGCGATCGCGGAAAAAACCAAAACTGGCCCGATCGAGCGCCGTCTGAGTCAAATCCAACTGAGCCATCAGGATTTCGGGTTGATCGATCGCCCCTTGGGTCAGCAGCTCGCCTCGGTGATCGCAAATGAAACTCGTGCCGTAGAACTTTTGCCCCTCTTCATTGCCGATCCGGTTAGCCGCCACCACGGGCACGACATTACAGACCGCATGGCCCAGCATCGCCCGCATCCACAGGGGCCGCGTATCCAGATTTGGCTCCTGGGGTTCCGAGCCGATCGCCGTGGGATAGAGCAGCACTTCCGCCCCCATCAACACCATCGATCGGGCGCATTCCGGGAACCACTGATCCCAACAAATGCCGACACCGAGGCAGCCAAACCGGGTGTGCCAAACCTTAAAGCCCGTGTTGCCCGCCCGGAAATAGAACTTTTCTTCGTAGCCGGGGCCGTCGGGAATGTGGCTCTTGCGGTAGAGACCGAGGATCGAGCCGTCCGCGTCGATCGTTACCAAGCTGTTGTAGTAATGCTGGCCATCCCGCTCAAAAATCGAGGTAGGAATCACCGTGCCCGTTTCCCGCGCCACCTGCTGCATGGCCACCACCGCCGGATGTTCCGTGGCGGGGTAAGCGGAGGCGAAAAACTCCGCCCGCTCTTCTTTGCAAAAATAGGGCCCTTGAAATAATTCTGGTGGCAAAATTACTTGCGCCCCTTGGCTAGCCGCTTGGCGAGCAGCGGCCACAACGCGATCAATATTGTCTTGTAAATTCCAGGTTTCAAAGGCATCTTGCAGGGCGGCAACGGTAACAGTGCGATGGTTTGTCATGGGTTGAAAGAAGATAGAGCGTTGACGGTTGAAGTGGGTAGGGTAACGAGCCTAAAGACCTATATAAATTGTTTATGGTTTGCTTATGAATCGTTACCTCTCTCGGAGAGAATCGCAGATTCAAGTTTAGGCAGCAAACTCGGTAGTTCTTGAGTGACCACTTGCCAAACAAGTTCTAGATCTATTTCAAAGTAAGCGTGAACTAAGCGATTTCTCATGCCAATCATGGCTCGCCAAGGGATTTCAGGATAACGACTTTGGCAATCTGAGGAAATACGATTAGCTGCTTCTCCGATAATTTCGATTTCCTTGACTAAGGCAACAACCAGTAGGCGATTGCTCTCGAATTCAAGTTGCTGGACTCCTTGAATAAAGGTGATGGCTTCTTGTGCAGCATCTCTCATGTGCTGGAGCCTTGTGTAATCATCAATAATACTCATAAATATTTCTAGCTTGGAACTGAATTTAAGCTTGTTTGTAGAGAATATAGGCTTCGGATAAAACGCGATCGCGAAAATATCGGCTGAGTTCTGCCGGTGTTCGCAAATCAACAACTTTTCCAAAGAGCTGAGTCAGTTCATCCTGCATCGTCACAATTTGGAACCCTGGTGTTTTACCCGGTAAAAACTGCACCAAAATATCCACATCGCTATCATCTCGGAAATCTTCGCGCAGAACAGAACCAAAGAGCGCTAACACTTGAACGTGGTGACGCTGGCAAAAGTCCTGAATGGCTGGTTCAGGGATTGTGATTGGGAGAGCTTTAGGAGCTACTTGGTGGGTAATTGGACGATCGAGCATAGAACCATTCCAAATTAAGCATGAGGGGCAGATTCTTGGAGTTGCGTGGCGATGATGTGGTGCAAACAGCCCAAGACTAGGTTCAGGGGATTGAGATAATACCGATCGCGATCGACCGTTAATTGCTGTTGGTGGAGTCGCAAAAACTGCCAAACTTCCCCCGTGGTGACACAGCCAAAAATTTGCGGTAGTGATTCTCCCTGCGATCGATTGAAAGCCTCAGCCCCCACCATTTGGGCGGCGCATTGACCAATTCCCGCTTCCACATCATCTCGCTTGGCTTCCACTAAACAAAAAATCGGCGATCGCACCAGCAGCGCTGTTTTCCCTTTGCCCAAAATAAAATCACATTCGCCGGTTAGTCCCTGATCGCGATCGACCTCAAAATTTCGCCCCGAATAAATGGCCAAGCGATCGCCATATTGCCGTTCCAATTCCAACAGTAAGGGTGCAATTAAAAACTCCGATCGCGCCTTTTCGCTGCCCCCAGGTAATGCGAGCGATCGCCCCAAATTCAGAGTTTCCAACAACCAAGGACTAGGCTCGATCGGTTGCAAGGTTGGGAACAGGGCATCATAGCGATCGACTAACTCAAACGAGTCCAAAACAGCCGCCAATGAAAAGTCACCATAGGCCATAAACCTTGCTCCTCAGAGGATGCTTAAAAAGCCAAAATCGATACGTCGCTTGCCCCACCGATCAAGACAAGGGGCTGACCGACAAAGACAAGGGGCTTGAGCATCTTGCCCCCAGACTAGTCGCCCTCGATCGCTAGCGGGGTTGCTGTTGGGAAATGCAGTGGAACGAGCCGCCCCCTTGCAGGATATTTTTGGCGGGCAAACCGATTACTTCCCGATCGCCCCAAACCTCGTGCAAATCCTGGGCGATCGCCTGCAAAGCCGCCACCGCTGCCCCATCAAAGGGCGAACCGTATTGGGGCACAATCACCCGTGTATTGCTGATATAGAAATTGACATAGCTGGCGGCCATCAGCTCGCCCTCCTCGTCTTCCACGCGACCCGGTGATGGGATGGTCAGCACCTCGATCGCCCGGCCCTTGGCATCCCGTGCCGCCTTCAACGTAGCGATCGCCTCTAGGAGCGCCTCCCGGTTGGGATCATCGGGGCCGCTGGGTTCCATGCACACCACCGTTCCCGGAGCCACAAACCGCGCCAAATTGTCCACATGGCCATCGGTGTGGTCGTTTTGCAGCCCATCGCCCAGCCAAATGATCTGCTCGATACCCAAGTTGGATTTCAGCTTGGCTTCGATGTCCGCTTGGGAGAGGTCGGGGTTGCGGTTGGGGTTCAGCAAGCATTGGCGGGTAGTTAGCAGCGTGCCTTCACCGTCGTGGTCGATCGCCCCGCCTTCCAACGTCCAAGGATGCGGCAAAAAGTCCACCCCCGATTGGAGGGCGATCCGTTCCGCCACCGAGTCGTCATGATCGAGCAGATATTTGCCGCCCCAACCATTGAACCGAAACCCGATCGCCACCGGTTCCCCCAAACTGTCGCGCAAAAACAGCGGCCCCGTGTCCCGCAACCAAATATCCCCAAAGGGTTCGTCATAAATTGTGGCTCCCAAGGGTTCCAGGGCGGCTTGGGCTTCCGCCACCTGGGCCGAACCGCAGGCGAGCACGTGCAACGCTTCCCCACGCGGCTGGCCGGTGGCGGGGTCGCAATCGGCGATCGCCCGCGCCAGACCCAACACCTCCGATTGCACATCGCGATAGGCATCGAGCCACAAATCGGGATGGCTGGGCCAAGCCAACCAAACCGCCGCGTGTTCGTGCCATTCAGGAGGGAAATACATGGGACGTGATGAGAATTGCAGGACTGAAGATGATCAAACGATTGGAAATGGCGGTTTGAAATGGCGATCAGGCACATTTCGTATGGGCGCACCGCCGTGCGCCCATCTTTGGCGTACTTTGGCCTAACCGCACTACTACCGGGCTGATGGGGTCAATGCTGCGTTCACCCTAGCCGATCGAGGTGAACAACCGGTTAAGCCGCCGTCTTCAACCTCAATCAATGCCCAAATCAATGCCCAATGGATCGAACGAAACCTAGCCAAAAATCAAGCGCGATCGCCCCAAGGCCACCGCGCTGATCGAAAACAGCGATTCAACGGGGATTGATCGACAGCTTTGCAGCCCGATCGCCCCCCATTGCTCACTAGTTGCTGCCCGTGAACACCAAATCGGGAAATTTGTCTTGGGCTTCGGCCAAAGGACGCTTGCGGCCTTCTTCTTGCCAGTAGTTGATGATTTCCGTGGCGCGGTTCAACAATTCCACCCGATCGGACTCCGAAATCCAATGCTTGGATTCCAGCTCCGACTTCAGTTGTTCCCACGCATCGTTCCGCGGCCAGAAGAAATAGGCCGTCAGCGGGCTGGTTCCTTTGCCCACAACTTGATCCACCGCCAAAGCGACGTTTTCTTCAAGCCAGAGAACCTTTAAAATAAACTTCGACAAGCTGATGCCTCCAAGATCGACTGCTACGGGTATTTGGCAAGGGTTCGGCCAGTCGGGATCTTCAGACGAAATTTACGCGACTCCAGCGGGTCTTCAACTCGTCCAGGGCGATCGCAACTGACGACAGCACAGCAGTCTATCGTACCGCAAGGGGGCGGTTGACGATCGCCTTTCCGCAATTAGCAGCGATCGGGTCATCGCCACAGGCCCCCCAGGTCGCCACGAGATCGCCATAATGTCGCCACGATGTCGCCATGATATGGTTGCGGCTGTTGAAACAGGATTGCAGATTATTCTGTTGATTGACCCTTTCCATGACTTCCAATTCTCTCCAGGCGATCGCGGTTTTTGACATTGATGGCGTAATTCGGGATGTGGGCCAGTCCTACCGCCGCGCCTTGGCGGACACGGTGGAAGCCTTCACCGATGGCCAATTTCGCCCAACGATGGCGGACATTGACGCGATTAAAGCCGAAGGATCTTGGAATAACGATTGGTTAGCCTCTCAGGAATTTATCTATCGATTTTGGGAAAGTCAGGGGCGATCGCGCGCAGAATTGGCCCTGAACTATGACGAATTGGTCTTGTTTTTCCAAAAGCGATATCGCGGCCCCAATCCCGAAGATCCCAGCAGTTGGACGGGCTATATTTGCGATGAACCACTGCTGGTCGATCGCGCCTATTTTGAACAGCTCACCGCGGCCCAAATGGGCTGGGGATTTTTTAGCGGCGCAACACCGGCCTCGGCCAATTTTGTTTTAACTCAGCGGGTGGGGCTAATTGATCCGGTGTTGGTGGCCATGAATGATGCGCCGGAAAAACCTGACCCCACGGGCTTGCAAATGGTGGTCGATCGCCTGGAACCGGCCGGGTTGCAACTGCCGGTGATTTATGCGGGCGACACGGCGGCGGACATGCAAACGGTGCTGAATGCGCGCAAAATCGCCCCCGATCGCCGTTGGATTGCGGTGGGCATTTTGCCGCCCCATGCCCTGGTTGATTCGGCCACGCGCGATCGCTACACTGCCACTTTGAAGGCCAATGGCGCAGATGTTGTGTTGTCGTCGGTGACGGAATTAACGGGCGATCGAATTCGAGATTGGCATTAACTGCGGCGGCTTCGATCTTGAACGAGGCCTTGAAATCAGCATTTGGCCCGACAATAGGGAGCAGTTCGATCGCACATTTCCCATGGCTTTGCCCCTATGGCTTTGATTGATCCGGCTCCGTTGTTGGCCTTTTCGGAAGCAGCAAAAGTTTTTCGAGGCGATGAAAAAGGCGAGGCCCAAACCTTTTTGAATCGCTTTTTTGCGGCCTTTGGCTATGCGGACGCGATCGCGGCGGGGGCGGTGTTTGAAACGCGGGTGGCCAAGGGCAGCGCCAGCGGCCACACAGGCTTTGCGGATTTGGTGTGGCGATCGAGCGACAAACCGCCCCGGCCGGGGGTGCTGTTTGAAATGAAAAAGCGCGGTGAACCCCTAGAAAAACATCGCCGCCAAGCCTTCACCTATTGGGAGCGCCTGGTTCCAAACCGGCCGCGCTACGTGGTGTTGTGCAATTTCGATTGGTTTTGGATTTACGATTTCGATACGCAAATTGATGAGCCGGTCGATCGGATTGCTTTGGCAGATCTCAGCCAGCGATCGAGTGCATTTGCGTTCATGAAGCCGGGTGAAACAAAGCCGGTTTTTAACAACAATCAACAGGAAATTACCCAAGAAGCTGCCATGCGAATGGGGCAGCTTTATCGAGACTTGGAGAAGCGACTTTGCACCAAGTCCAGCGACATCAAGCCTCTGCAAATTCAACGATTTGTGTTGCAGTGTGTGTTGGCAATGTTTGCGGAAGATCGGGGATTGCTACCGCAGGATATCTTTACGCGATCAGTGTTGGATTGTTTAGAAGGCGAGAGCGCCTATGATTTGATTGGTGGGTTGTTTTTACAAATGAATCTCCCTGGCGTGACTCAAGGGAGACGCTTCAAAGGTGTTGATTATTTCAATGGCGGTTTGTTTTCAGAAATTTTGCCAATTGACTTGGAAATACAAGAATTAGAAATTCTGAAGGTTGCGGCCCAAGAGGATTGGAGCCAGATTCGACCGGCAATTTTTGGCAGCATTTTTGAGGGCACGGCGAATGGTGATGAGCGGCGGGCCCATGGAATGCATTTCACGTCAGAAATTGACATCATGAAAATCGTGCGGCCGACCATTTCGCACTATTGGGAAGCGAAAATTGAAGCAGCTAAAACGGTGAACGATTTTGAGAAATTGCACCAGGAATTAATCGAGTATCGGGTGCTTGATCCGGCTTGTGGGTCGGGAAATTTTCTCTATGTGGCCTATCAGGAAATGAAGGATCTGGAGAAGGTAATTCTCGATCGCATCTGTGATCTCAAGCAGTCAGTGCAAATACCGCTGAGGTCGGTGAGTCCGCTGCAATTTTTTGGGATTGATATTAATTCGTTTGCGGTGCAGTTGGCGCAGGTGACGATGACGATCGCCCGAAAAGTAGCAATCGATCGGCTCCAAAGTGCAGAACAAGCACTGCCTTTGGATACGTTGAATCAAAACATTGTGCAACAAGATGCGCTTTTTGAACCTTGGCCCCAAGCGGATGCGATCATCGGTAATCCACCGTTTTTAGGTGGCTCTCGCATTCGTTCAGAGCTGGGAGATCGATATGCAGAGCGCGTATTTAAGCAGTTTTTTGATATTCGTGCTCAAGTAGATTTTGCAAGTTATTGGTTTCGTCTTGCACATGAAAACCTGCCTTCACATGGTCGTGCTGGATTGGTAGCAACTAATTCAATCGCTCAGGGAAAAAGTCGATCTGTTTCTCTAGATTATATTGTCCAAAATGGTGGCTTTATCTACAATGCTGTGTCTAGTCAGCCTTGGTCAGGTGAAGCTGCTGTTTATGTCAGTATCGTCAATTGGGGTAAACAAAAGCCAGTTAGATGCCACTTGGATGAGAAAAGTGTTGAAGTAATTACTTCTTCTCTCAGCTCTAATATTGACGTGTGCTTGTCTAGGTCTCTACAAAGCAATAGAAATGTTGCTTTTATTGGCGTACAACCCAATAGCAAAGGTTTTTTTATCCCTGAGCAAGATGCTATGGCATGGATTTTAAAAAATCCTAAAAATTCTGAAGTTTTAAAACTATTCTCTATGGGTTCAAATCTTACGCATAATCCTCATGGAAAACCAGAAAGATGGATTATTGACTTTTCAGATCGTAACCTTGAAGAAATCGGAGAATACTTGGAGCCATTGGAGTGGGCGAAACTTCATGTGAAGCCTGAGCGAATCCAGAATAGAGAGAGCATCTTGCGCGAGAAATGGTGGCGCTTCAAGAGAACCAATGCGGCCTTGAGACAGGCAATACATGGACTACAATTCTATTTCGCAGTTTCAGCACATTCAAAATGGTTTATTTTCATTCCTGTTCCAAGGGATGTATTACCGGCAAATTCAACAGTTGTTATTGCTTCAGATGACTTTTATGTATTAGGGATATTGACTTCTAATGTGCATCGGCAGTGGGTCAAGGCGCAAGCTTCAACGCTTAAAGGTGATACGCGCTATACGCCTAACACCTGCTTTGAAACCTTTCCATTTCCCCAGAAACCCAGCCAAAAAGTCATCAGTGATATTCGGCAAATTGCCCAGGATTTGCACGATTACCGCACCCAAATCATGGAACAACGCCAATGGGGCATCACCCAACTCTATAACGGCTATTTCCACGAACCCGCCAGCGGCCTCGCCAAACTCCACGCCAAACTTGATAAGGCGGTGCTGAAAGCCTACGGATTCCAAACCAGCGACGACATTTTGGAAAAACTGTTGGCGCTGAATTTGGAATTGTCGGAAAAAGAACAACAAGGTGAAGCGATCGTCGGGCCCTGGGCACTCGATCGACCCCCAAGCGATCGGTCGAATTAACAACCAAAGCCAAACCGTCTCTTAGCTTTGTTGGGCAATCCAATCGAGACAACATTGGCGGAAATGATCGCCCCGAACTTCAAAATTCGGGAACTGGTCAAAGCTGGCACAGGCAGGCGACAACAAGACGATCGGGGCCTCGTGTGCTTTGGCTAATTCGGCGGCCCGGGGCACTGCCCGATCGAGCGTTTCCACAATTTCCGTAGCCCCATAGCCAGCCGCTTGCAGATTGGCTTGGAAGGTTTCGGCCGCGCTGCCAATCAGCAAAACGGCGGCGGCTCGGGACTGAATGGCCGAAATCCAGGCGAGATCGTCCCCTTCTTTAGCCTCGCCGCCCGCAATTAGGATCGCCGGTTGGGCCACCGCCTTCAGCCCCACTTCAGCCGCATCGTAATTGGTGGCTTTGCTGTCGTTGATGAAATCGATGCCTTGCCAACTGCCCACCCGCTCCAGACGATGGGGCACGCCGGGAAAGTCGCGCACCGCTTGGGCAATGGTTTCCGGGGCAATACCCGCATAGTGGGCCGCAGCCACGGCCATCAGCAGGTTTTGTTGGTTGTGGCGGCCGGTCATGGCCAGGGCGCTCACGGGCACGATCGCTTGGCCAGCCACCACGGCCCAACCGTCTTCGACCCAAGCCCCCCGATCGGGGTTGGCGGGCAACTGGTCACGCCCGGCCACGCTCGTCCAAATGGCGTTGGGATAGGGGGCGATCGCCTGGGCCCGCAGGGCCGGATCATCACCGTTCAAAATTTGCAGGGCCGCTCGATCAATCAGGCTGGCTTTGATGTTGAAGTAGTTGTCTAGGCTGTAGTGGCGAGCCAGATGGTCGGGGGTAAAGGTGGTCCAAATGCCGATTTTTGGGGCCAGGTTTTGGGAGGACTCAATTTGGTAGCTGCTGACTTCAGCAATCACCCAATCGATCGGGTCGGCTTCCGGCAGGGCCAAGCCACAGGCGGCGGCTCCAATGTTGCCGCAGGCGGGCGCTTTTCGGCCGGCCGCTTGGAAGATGGCGGCCGTGAGGGCGGTGGTGGTGGTTTTGCCGTTAGTGCCGGTGATGGCCACCCAAGGGGTCTGTTGCAGGTTGCGCCAAGCCAACTCCATTTCCCCGATCGTGTCGATGCCGAGCGCCCGGGCCCGGGCCACGCCGGGGCTATCCCAAGGCACGCCGGGACTGACCACCACTAAATCCGGTTGCGGCTCGATCGGGTCGGGGTTGAAGGTGTCGCCCAATCGGACTTGGATGCCCAACTGGGTGAGTGTGGCTTCGATCGGGGCCAGGCGATCGCCCGTTCCCCGATCGCTCACGGTCACCTGCCAGCCCTGGGCCGCCAACAGTTGCGCCGCCGCCACTCCAGATTTACCCAATCCCACAATCCAAGCCGTTTGCACGCTCAACGCTCCCGTTTTGTCTCTGAACTGCTGTTTTTGAATCAGACTCTTTTTAGCGCTGCCGTTCCCGTTCCAAGGCATCGATCGCATCGCCCAGGGCCGTGGTCAAATCCCGTCGAGTGCGATCGTGGGCTTCCCGTTCTGCCTGGAGCTGCCGTACCAGTTGTGCCAGTTGCTCGCGCAGTTGCCGACATTCAATTTGAGCCTCGGCCAGGGTGGCCGGAGTGCTGGCGGGCAGAGCGGCCCCGACGCTGGCAGCCTCTCCCAGCGGTTCCCACCCGTCCAGCACTGCATCGGGATTGCCGCGCAGCCGATCGATTTCCCCTTGCAGCCGGGTCTGTTGTTGCTGAAACTGTTCCCGATCGGCTCGGCGTTGTTGGGCTTCCGTGGTGTAACGGGCTTGCCAAGCGTCGGCGGCCTGGTAGGCCGCATCCCGATCGCGTTTCAGGTCGGTCACCTGTTGTTTGAGGGCTTGAATTTCCCCAATCCATTGGGTGACCTGTTCGTGGGACAGGGGCCCTGCCCCATTCAGCCCTTGGTTGCTCATGGCCGATCTCCGAATGGTTGCCAACTGCTTGCGGACAATTGCTAATTTTTCAGCAACTAGTTTCTCAGCAACTAATTTTTCAGCAACTAATTTCTCAGCAACAGGTAGTAGAGCCGGCCGCGCGACCCGGTGACCCCGGCTCGATTCCCGGCGATCGGGCCCGTGCCCATGAAGTAGTCGGCTCGGCCAGGGCCAATCATGGCGCTGCCGGTGTCTTGATCCAACACAAACCGGCTGACGTTGCGATTCACCACGCGCCCGTCCGCGCTGGCATAGGGCAGCGTGGTGTTGACCAAGGCCAAGGCTCCATGGGGCATCAGGGAGCGATCGGTGGCGATCGAGCGATCGGGCGTAACAGGCACACCCAAGGTTCCTGTGGCCGGTGCGCCAAAGGTTTCCCGGAAGAAGATAAACCGCGTATTGCGGGGCAAGTAGTTATCCAATTCCTGGGGATTTTGGCGGAAATAGCGAATCATCACCGGCAGGGTCAACCCTTCAAAGGGCAGCTTGCCATCTTTGGCCAGCTCGCGGCCCACGCTGGTGTAGCCATAGCCGTTGTGGTTGGCATAGCCGACGGTGATCACGTTGCCATCGGGCAATTGCAGCCGGGCCGAACCTTGGATATGCACCAAAAAGGCTTCTAGGCGATCGCTCAACCAAGCAATTTCCTGGCCGCGCAGGGGGCTGTTGGTGCCTTGACCGTCTTTGCCTTCCAGGATTTCGCGGGTGGGCATGGGGGTGCGCCAACTGGCCAAGTCGGCCGGCTCCCGATAAATCGGATAGCGATAGGTGGCGGAGGGGGTGCGGCTGGCGCGATAAATCGGTTCGTAATAGCCCGTGAAGAAAACATCACCGTTGCCATCCCGCCCGATCGATTGGTAGAGCGTAAATTCCCGATCGACCAAGGTGGCCAACTCGCGGGCCGATCGCGCCTGGGTCACCAGTTGCCGAAACCGCCGCACACTTCGCAACACCCGATCGCGCGTGATGCCAGCGACGGGATAGTTTTGGTAAGCCGTGGCAGCCGCTGGCGATTGCAAATAGCGCAAGCTGTGGTCGATCGATTGCAACAGGTTACGGCGATCGCCTGATTGGCCGAACAGTTGCTCATCTAAGCCCAACAGACTCGCAATCGATCGCGCCTGTACCGGCCGCAGGGGAATCCGCTGTTCCGATGGCGAAAGGGGGGTTTCTCCCTGGTGCAGAGGCGGCGGAGTAGACCGCTGGGCCAAGGCCGGAGAGCCGCTGAAGGTGGAGCCGCTCAACGCCACAGAACCCAAAAGAGAACTCAGACTAAAAACCGCCCCCCAGTAACCAAACTTGGGAGCGGCATGATGGCCAGAACGGCGATTGGTGGCCAGGTGATCGAACTTAGCCCTTAGCTCAGATTGATCGGATTGATCGGAGCGATGGCGGAAGCGATGGCACAGAAGATCTTTCAGGGAATCTTTCAGACTCATGGGGGTGGTTGGGGTGAAGCGGTGAGGAGCAATCGCGATCCCCGATCAGCATGGGGCGACAGCGATCGGCTCAGAGGCGATCGGGTTGGGGATCGACGGACTATTGCTATCAGACTGGCGGGTGATCGCGCAAGCCCCGATCGGGGAATTGCTTCCTCGATCGCCCCATTGCATCGCCACACCAGTTTTGAGACCAATGGCCAACCACCGTTCAACCCCGATCGCCCCTGAAGCGACTGCTTAAGAACTCCTAGTCGATCGAAGAGACCCACAAAGGAGCAGCTTTGGCTTCCCAGGCATCCTTAAAACGATCGATCAATGCTGGAGTTAAACACCGGTTCCACCCGGATACCTAACACCTGCGATGGCCGCACCACCATATATTCACCCTGGAGATTTTGGATCGGCACGCTAATGAAGGCCGAAGAGTCCTGCTTCGGAACCAAGTCCGTGCTGTACCACTTTTGGAAGTCTTGAATCGTGCGGAAGCGAACTTCCTCGCGGTGACCGCCCGCCAACAGGATATGCACCGCAAACTCATCAGGTGTTCTCGGCATCGGCCCGGGATCCTTATAACAACAACAACTGCTGCCGCAGCAAACTACCCATCAACACACTCATCAACATTCGTTCCAAGGCAGCTTGGTTGCCAGCGGCGATCGCCCCAAACAACCAGTGACCCGCAATTAGCCACCTTAATTTTGGCCACCTTAATCATGGAGCTTGCCCAGACTTTACCAAAAAAATGGGTTTAAAGCCCCGCCCTTGTGGAGCGGCTGATCGATCGGGGCGGGCAAAGCATCGGCCGGGATATCCATAAAGCAGCCTGACTCGATCGATTAGTCAAGTTGTGAAATCTGTGAAATCTTAGATTGTGAGAGCTAATCAAGATAATCAAAACTTGTTTTCAATGAAAAAAATTATAAAGAGAAGCTTATGAAGACAATTTAGTTTTTGTTATTCTCAAGCTGATCAAGCATCTAGACTTTTTATGAAAGAACCTTTAGCATGTCTGAAGTTGCTAAAGCGGGAAGGCGCTTGACAAGCGGGATTCAGCCCCTATGATCAAGCTCCGATTTAAATTTCCTTGGCTCTTAGCGATCGGCTTTTTCACAACTCATGACAAATTTAGCGACCCCCCGATCGCCCGGTTTGTCGTGCTCAACTTTCACTTAAGGTTGCTAGCGCCATGTCTGATGAGTTCGGATTTTCGCGTCGTCGCTTTCTATTGACCGCTGGAGCCTCCGCCGCAGGCTCCATTCTTTTAAAAGGATGTTTGGGAAATCCCCCAGAACCCGGTAGCACTGCCGCCAGTCCCGCCGGAGGATCGCCCGCCAGCACCGGTAGCCCCGCAGCCCTGACCCCGGAAACCACCCCGGAAGTCACCAAAGCCAAACTCAGCTACCTCCCGATCGCGGAATCTGCACCGCTGATCATTGCCAAGGAAAAAGGCTTCTTTGCCAAGTACGGCATGACCGAAGTGGAGGTGTCCAAGCAAGCCAACTGGGCCGCCGCTCGCGACAACATTGTGATCGGTTCCAAGGCCGGTGGTGTTGATGGTGGCCAATGGCAAATGCCCATGCCCCACTTGATCACCGAGGGCATCATCACCAACGGTAAGAAAACCCCCATGTACGTGTTGGCACAATTGGTGACCAATGCTAACGGGATTGCCGTTTCTGGCAAAAATGCCGGTAAAGGATTGGGCTTGGATCTCAAAGGTGCTCAAGCCTACATCAAGGGCTACGCCGCACAAAATGGGCGTAAATTCAAAGCCGCCTTCACCTTCCCCGCTGCTAACCAAGATTTCTGGATTCGCTACTGGTTTGCAGCCGGTGGAATTGACCCCAACAAAGACATCGACCTGCTGGCTGTTCCCCCGCCAGAAACCGTACAAGGGATGCGGATCGGGACGATGGATGCCTTCAGTACCGGTGACCCCTGGCCCTATCGAATTGTGAACGACAAGATTGGGTTTATGTCTTGTTTGGTCACCGAAATGTGGCCCTACCATCCCGAAGAATATTTCGCGATGCGGGCAGATTGGGTGGATGCCAATCCCAAGGCCACCAAGGCATTGCTGAAGGGAATCATGGAAGCCCAGCAATGGTGCGACAAGCCCGAAAACCGCGCAGAATTGGTGAAAATTGTTTCCGGTCGGAACTATTTCAACATTCCTGCCAACATTCTGGAGCCGCCTTTCTCAGGTAAATATGCCATGGGAGATGGCAAACCCGACATCAACGATTTCAACAAGGGCCCGCTCTATTGGAAAGACCCGATCGGGAGTGTTTCCTATCCCTACAAGAGCCATGATCTTTGGTTCCTCACGGAAACTATTCGTTGGGGCTTCCACAAGGATTACGGTTTCACGGTTGCTAAGGCTAAAGATTTGGTTGAGCGGGTCAATCGCGACAGCATTTGGCTGGAAGCTGCCAAGGAAGCTGGGATCACCGATGTGCCCAGCAGCCCTTCCCGTGGGGTAGAAACCTTCTTCGACGGCATCAAGTTTGATCCTGAAAAGCCCGAAGATTACCTCAAGAGCTTGGCCATTAAGGCTTAGGAATTCGCTCCCAAGGAACCGACTCCTTCAGGACGACTCACACACCCAATTGGTTGAATTCTGCTTCATTCAACTTCTTTCTTCGACCTTCGAGAGAACATCACCATGGCACCTTCTGTATCTCGATCGAACGGCATTTCCAAGCCCTCCGCCTTTGACCAATGGCTGAAGAAAAATGGCAGCACGATCCTATTACCCGCGATCGGGATTTTAGGATTCCTGACCATCTGGCAACTGATTGCTTGGTCAGGTGTGACCCGGTTGCCCGGCCCCCTGAGCGTGTTTACCGACGAGCGCACCCGCACCCTGCTGCTCTATCCCTTCTACGATCGCGGCGGGTTGGATAAGGGACTGTTTTGGCAAACGATGGCGAGTCTGGTGCGCGTGGCCCAGGGTTATGCGATCGCCTCGGTCGTGGGCATTTCATTGGGGATTTTAGTGGGTCTTTCACCGGCCATTGATAAGGCGCTGGATCCGGTCTTCCAGTTCTTGCGGATGATTGCACCGCTGGCGTGGGTACCGATCGCCCTGGTGACGTTCCAACAACCGGAAATCTCCGCAATCTTCGTGATTTTTGTGACCGCTGTTTGGCCGATTTTGATTAACACCACGGTGGGTGTGAAGCAAATTCCCCAGGACTACATCAACGTCAAACAGGTGTTGCAACTCAAGCAAAAAACCTTCTTCTTCAAGATTCTATTCCCCTCGGCCCTGCCCTACATCTTCACGGGTTTGCGGATTGCGATCGGTCTGTCGTGGTTGGCAATTATTGCGGCTGAAATCGTGATTGGTGGCACGTTGGGGATCGGCTTCTTTATCTGGGATGCCTATCAGCAAAACTACGTTAGCGAAATCATTCTGGGCGTGGTTTACATCGGAGCTGTGGGCTTGATTCTCGATCGCGCTGTTGCCTACATCCAAACCCTGATCCTGCCGGAATAAATCGGTAAATCGCCAGTTCCAGAGGGCGCAAGCGTTGCGCCCCTACCTATTCCCTCCGCTGGTTTTTAGAGGATTGCCCCATGAGTGCATTCGTTGCGATCGAGAATCTCGAAAAAGTCTTTCCCCTCAACCAAGGTGAATATCTCGCCCTCAAGGGCATTGACCTAACCATCAAAAAGGGTGAATTCGTTTCCCTGATTGGTCACTCCGGCTGCGGCAAATCCACCCTGCTAAACATGATTTCCGGGTTGGATTTTCCCACCGATGGCCTCGTCACCCTGGAAGGGCAACGGATTAAAAAACCCGGGCCCGATCGAATGGTGGTGTTCCAAAACTATTCGCTGCTGCCCTGGTTGACCGCTCGCGAAAACATCGCCCTGGCTGTCGATGAAGTGATGGGTGATTTGCCCAAGGCCGAGCGCGATGCCATGGTGCAAACCCACATTGATATGGTGGGTTTGAAACAAGCCGCCGAAAAGCGCCCCGGTCAACTGTCCGGCGGGATGAAACAACGGGTGGCGATCGCCCGTGCCTTGGCCCTCAAGCCCAAGCTGTTGCTGTTGGATGAACCCTTCGGTGCGTTGGATGCCTTGACTCGCGGCAATTTGCAAGAAAAGCTGATGCAAATTTGCGAGGAAAACCAAGTCACCGCCGTGATGGTGACTCACGATGTGGATGAGGCGGTGTTGTTGAGCGATCGAATCGTGATGCTCACCAACGGCCCCGGCTCCAAAATTGGGCAAATCTTGGAAGTGGATATTCCCCGCCCCCGCAAGCGGATGGAAGTGGTGGAACATCCCAGCTACTACAAGCTGCGATCGGAAATGATCTACTTCCTGAACCAACAGAAACGGGTGAAGAAGATCCGTGCCCGCAAGGTGGAAGTGGTCGCCAAACATGGCTTGGAAAAAGTCAATTTGGAAATCGGCTTTGTGCCCCTCACCGCCTGCGCTCCCCTGGCCATTGCCAAGGAAAAGGGCTTCTTTGAAAAGTACGGTCTCGATGAAGTCAACCTGGTGCGGGAAACCAGTTGGCGCGGCATCGTAGACGGAATTGCCGGTGGCTACATCGACGCGGCCCAAATGCCCTCGGGAATGCCAATTTGGTTAACCGTTGGTGGCCATGAGGATCGCCCCTTGCCCACGGTCACTTCCCTGACCATGAGCCGCAACGGGAACGCCGTCACCCTTTCCAAAAAGCTGTTTGATGCGGGTGTCCAAACCGCCGCCGACTTCAAAAAGCTGCTGCGGGAAACGCCGGGTAAATCCCACATTTTGGGGATGGTTCACCCCTCTTCCATGCACAATTTGCTGCTGCGCTATTGGCTGGCAGCCAACGAAATTGATCCCGATCATGATGTGCATTTGGAAACGATTCCGCCGGCCCAAATGGTCGTGGATTTGAAAGCGGGCAGCATTGACGGCTATTGCGTTGGTTCGCCTTGGAACCTGCGGGCCGCCATGGAAGGCGTGGGCGTAACGATCGCCACCGACCTAGAAATCTGGCAAGGACACCCCGGCAAAGTCCTGGGCGTGCGCGAGGACTGGGCGAACGCCTACCCCAACACCCACGTGGCCCTGGTGAAGGCGCTGCTGGATGCCTGCCGCTACTGCTCCGACCCGGCGAACCACTTGGAAGTCCGCAAAATCCTGAGCGATCGCGCCTATGTGGGCACTCGCGAGGAATACATCCACCTGGGCGATCCGAAGGAGCTGACCTGCGACCTGGGCAACCCGATCGAATATGCCCACCACTGGTTCTATGGCGAAGGGGCCAACCGTCCCAGCCGCACGGAGCACCTGTGGATGATGGCGCAGATGGCGCGTTGGGGCGATGTGCCCTTCCCGCGCAACTGGCTGGAAGTGCTGGAGCGGGTGGTGCGTCCGACCACCTATAGCATCGCGGCTCGTGAGCTGGGCTTGCTGGATGAGAAGTTCCGGCGCGGGGCGATCGAACTGTTTGATGGCTCGGCCTTCGACGCGGAAGACCCGATCAGTTACCTGAACAGCCTGGCGATTAAGGCCAATATCTCGATCGCGGAAGTTCACCTCGATCCGCCACGCATCTTGGCTGCCTAAATCCCGGAGAGGGCGCACCGCCGTGCGCCCCGACAGAGAAACATCGCTTCAGTTTGCAATCCGAATTAACCGATTCGTCGGAGGTTTTTAGGATGTCGATCGCCACCAACAGCGCTCAAAAAGTTGCGCCGCTTCAGTCTTCCGGCACGCCCTTTCTAGAGTTCAAAGGGGTTAACAAAACCTACCCCACCGGTAAAGGCCCCTATGTCGTTTTGGATGGGGTGAACCTCACCGTTAATGAGGGCGAATTTATTTGCGTCATCGGTCACTCCGGTTGCGGGAAATCGACCCTGTTGAGCATGGTTTCCGGCTTTGCCCAGCCCACCCACGGCACTGTGCGCCTCAAGGGCCAAGACATCAAAAAGCCCGGGCCCGATCGAATGGTGGTGTTCCAAAACTACGCCCTATTGCCCTGGTTGACGGTGTTTGAAAACGTCTATCTAGCGATCGATGCGGTGTTTCCCGAAAAGCCTGAACGGGAAAAGCGCGCTATGGCTCGCGACAACCTGGCCATGGTGGGTCTCAGCGAAGCCATGGAAAAGAAGCCACCGCAAATTTCCGGGGGTATGAAGCAGCGGGTTTCGATCGCCCGCGCCCTTTCCATCCAACCGGAAGTGTTGATTCTCGATGAACCCTTTGGTGCGCTGGATGCGATCACCAAGGAAGAACTCCAAGAAGAATTGCTAAAAATTTGGAGTGGTCGCCGCTGCACGGTATTGATGATCACCCACGACATTGATGAAGCACTCTTCTTGGCCGATAAGTTGGTGATGATGACCAACGGCCCTTCCGCAAAAATCGGTGAAGTGATGGAAATTCCATTCGATCGCCCGCGCGATCGGGATCTGATCATGGAAGATCCGCGCTACTACGATCTGCGGAACTACGCCCTCGATTACCTATTCAATCGTTACGCCCACGACGACGAATAGGCGCGATCGGTTTTTCTCAGTTTTCTCCTCAGCAACTTTGCTTCTTCCCCGTTTGCCCCACCAGGGCGATCGGGGATTTTCTTGTTAAGCTGAGGCTGATTACTGAGCCATTTCTGAGCTATATCATGCCCACTTTACTGTCCAGAATCACCATCAACCCCAAGCAATGCGGCGGCCGGCCTTGCATTCGTGGTATGCGGATTCGGGTTGCAGATGTGCTTGATTTACTAGCAACGGGATTGAGCAATTCAGAAGTCTTAGAAGAACTTCCCGACTTGGAGCCAGAAGATATTCAAGCAGCTCTAATTTATGCAGCCCCGCAATAGCTTCACCATCTTCTTCTGATCTTAGGAGTTAGATGTTTCTGGACTGGTTACAGCCATACTTTTCCACCAATTGAGAAGAGAGCATCGAACTATATACTCAAAGACATGAAGATGTATGGGAACATCTTTTGCTTTCCAAGATGCTCCAAGATATACCTCTGCCAATCCAATTGCAGGTTGTTCTACAAATATTCCATTTTGATGATCTCGAATTGGAGGTCTACACATAGGCTTAGGGAATGGCGTACCACCATGTAGTGCTTTTGATCGATGTTTATAAACTACATCAAATACCCTTGCCAAAGTGGCATCATCCCATTCTATTTGCCATGATTTCGGTCTATTAGCTGGCGGCTCTTGAGGCTTAAACTTGGAAAGAAACTGCTTAAATTTTTTGGTTACTCCTATCGTCCCTTGCAGGTCTTTACTGACAATATCTATGGCTTTTAGGTGATCGTGTTCTAAACTACTTAAATCTCGAAATAGATCTGGTTTGAGATCTTGTAGTTGCTTCTGAATATCAGGATTTTCTCGGCCATACCAATGATCAGCAGCAACTTCGATTGCAGACACTAATAAAAGCCAAGAAATCTCCGGATCACTTTCTGCAATCCAAACTGCATCTTGGTAAAGCCTTGCAGACTGAATTAAGGTAGAGGCTTGCTGAGGCTCTAGAAAACCATATGAACTTACATAGTCTTGCATTAGTTCCAAATCACGCTCGGTTGGATGAAATGGCAAAATATACCGATCATCACGAGGAGGAAGGAATATAGGAGTTTCGTCAGGTCTTGGAATGCGAGGTTTACCATACTCATTTCCTTCTTCAAACTCTCGAACCACTCCACCAGCTTTTAACCGTACACCTAGAGCAAGAGAGTATAGAGATGCCATTTCATCTCGAAGAGTCCCACCATGATATCTTGACACATCTGTCTTGAGTGGGTACGTAGAAGGATGAACAGTCGGATCCTGATTAGGATCTAGATAGTATTCACATCGAAAAATTAATCGACCACGCATAAATTGACGATTCTCACCCAAAGGAATTGGATCGGCATTAACTACCAAATATGGGCCATGCTCAACTACAGTTCCCTTAAAGAACGCATCACTGTACAACTCAATCTCCACTGTAGAGATAGGTAATTCTCCATCTAGCTGAGATTGCCAATTCCAGTGAGAGTAGGGACCAAAATCTTTAAACTTTTTATTTTTATTGTTTTTCATGGAATCGATAGAAACTCTGATTTCCGTAAAAGGTCTAATTCAATTCCAAATTGGTACAACATCAAAATAGAGAGTTGAGCCAGTCATACACTGCTCCTTTCTCAATCGTAGCGGTGGGTGGATTTGTGAAGGATGTATGGAGCGTCTGAGTCATCGCCGCATCATAAACTGGCGACGATCGCTCGATTTGCTCTAATTTTTGATGCCCCAAAGCCTTGAGATCATCCAAGGAAATAGCTTGTGTTGAGCTGGCTGCGGTCGGTAGTCCTTGACGCGCTTTTCGCCAGGGAAATTCCAAGTGACTCATCTCGCTCAGTCGATAAGCATGATAGCCGCCAAAATTCTCCCAAACTTCATCCAGAACTGATTGGATTTCTTCTGAAAGATGCGATAGTTTTTTTCGCTCTGGAAATGGTAGCTGCTGGGCTTCAAAGTCACTATAAAATCGATAAGCAGGTGGGCAAACGGGCCCATAGCGCCATGCTTGGATTTCTTCCGCAAAAAGCGGTTGATCGTATAAAGCTAGGTGCAAGCTCTGGGCGTAATACAGTAGCTTTTGCACCTTCATATTCGTCATATTAACTTCCAAGCCATCTTCATAGGCTCGGGCAATGAAGTATTGAGCAGCATCGAGGCAGCTAATCATGGCTTGGGTTCCCCTCTGCTTTGGTCGATCGCTAATCACTTCTCAGTCCATTCTAGAGTTCTCGACTGTTCAAAATCCAGTTCCAAACGTGGGTGAAAAGCGATCGCACACGCTTCCAACGATTCAAAAGCATTAAAAAACCGCCCGAAGCTTGTTCGAGCGGAGTGTGGTGTGAGGAGTGAACGGAAACATGCGTCTCCGCTATACCTCTATTCTATACGCTGAGTTTGCCTCTCGATAAGGATTGTGGCCGATCGCCCTATAAATTGAGACGAATCGACAACCTCAGCGGGCGATCGGCTATTTGCCCATGCCCAACTGTTGGGCCTTCTGGTACACCTTGCCCTCGGTCAACAGCGACGGCGCAACGGCCACCTCCACTTGCTGCATTTCCTTCAGGGTGCTGGCTCCCAACGTGCCCATGCTGGTCTTCAGTGCGCCCAACAGGTTGTGGGTTCCATCGTCCAGCTTTGCGGGGCCAATCAGAATTTCTTCCAGGGTTCCCGTCGTGCCCACCTTGATTCGCGTCCCCCGGGGCAGCACGGGGCTAGGCGTGGCCATGCCCCAGTGGAAGCCGCGACCCGGCGCACCGGCCGCCCGCGCAAACGGCGAGCCAATCATCACCGCATCGGCTCCGCAGGCGATGCACTTACAGATGTCGCCACCGGTCACCAAGCCACCGTCAGCAATAATCGGCACGTACTTACCAGTCTTGGCGTGGAACTCGTCGCGAGCGGCCACGCAGTCAGCCACGGCAGTTGCTTGGGGCACACCAATGCCCAGCACCCCGCGCGAGGTACAGGCCGCACCGGGGCCAATGCCCACCAACACGGCGGCGGCTCCGGCTTCCAACAGTTGCAGGGTCACTTCGTAGGTGACGCAGTTGCCCAGGGCCACGGGCATCGGCATTTCTTTGCAGAATTTTGCCAAGTCCAGCGGGGTCACGCCTTCGGGAGAAACGTGGTTGGTGGAAACAACGGTGGCTTGGATAAAGAGGATATCGGCTCCGGCTTCGGCGATCACGCTGCCGAATTTTTGGGCGGCGATCGGGGTGGCGCTGACGGCCGCGATGCCGCCGCCGGCCTTCATTTCCTGAATTCGCTTAGCAATCAAGGCTTCTTTGATCGGTTCGGCGTAGAGTTCTTGCATCAAGGGCACGAATTCATCTTTGCCGACGGAGGCAATCCGATCGAGGATCGGTTCGGGATCGTCGTAGCGGGTTTGGATCCCTTCCAGGTTCAACACGCCCAATGCCCCCAACTGGGCCAGCTTGATGGCGGTTTGGACATCCACCACGCCGTCCATGGCGCTGGCAATAATCGGGATCGTGCGTTCGATGCCGCCGATCGTCCAGCGGGTATCGGTGACGTTTGGATCAACGGTGCGGCCCCCCGGCACCAGGGCGATTTCATCAATACCGTAGGCCCGGCGAGCGGTTTTGCCTCGTCCCAATTGAATGTCCACTGCGCTTGCTTGCTCCTTGGCTCGAATCGAGGTTTGCGATCGCTCATATAGATAACCCTAGAATTCGTTTTGCAGAGCGAATTCGGGGGGTGATTGAGCGGGTTGGCGAAATGTATTCCAGCTAGGGTATCAAATCTAGCAGACGGCGCGATCGCTTCTAGAATCTTGGGCGATCGATTCGCAATCGCCCCCTTGACTTTCGGAGGACTGGGCCGGGAATGGGCGGGTTGCGCGGCCCCCGCAACGGTACAATTTGGGGCAGCGTTGCGGTCTGGCGCGGTTTTGCTGGCGCACGATCGCTGGTGAAATGAGGGGTTGCCCGCATGGCTCCCTTGGTGTTGGCCGGCCCCTGGCCGACCCTGTGCTAATCCCAAAAGCCGCAGTGATGTTGTCAATTGCCCCTGTGAATTGCCCTATGGGTGCTGCTGAGTGGCCGGAAGTTTCTGCAACCAACGGAATCGCCACAGGTGCGATCGAACCGGAGCAATTACTCGATTTAGCCCAGCGGGCCGGTGCCGAAGCCGCTGAAGTTTATCAATCTCAGTCCCTATCGCGGCCGGTTTCCTTTGAAGCAAACCGCCTGAAGCAAATTGAAAGCGCCCAGGCCGCGGGCACGGCCCTGCGGCTTTGGAAAAATGGTCGGCCCGGCCTGGCGGTGGCCTATGGGCCCGTGGATGCCCAGGCCTTGGTGGAACGGGCGATCGCCCTCAGTGCGCTGAACGACCCGGAAGATATTGAACTGGCTGACAGCGCCGCCGCTGACCACTACCCAGACTTGGGCCAGGCGATCGCCGTGGAACAGTTAATTGAGTGGGGCAAAAGCGCGATCGCCCATATTCGCGATCGCCATCCCGATGTGCTCTGTTCTGCGGAGTGGGAAGCGGATGTGGAAACCACCCGATTGGTGAACTCCCGCGGCCTCGACTGTGGCTACAGCGACACCACCTTGGGCTGTTACCTGTCCGCCGAGTGGGTGCGGGGCGATGACTTTTTATATGTGGCCGATGGACAAACCCAGCGCGATCAACTCGACCCGATCGCGATCGCCCAACAGGTGGTGCAGCGGCTCGATTGGTCTCGGCAAAACGCCGCCACCCTCACCGGCCGGTTACCTGTCCTGTTCACAGCCAAAGCCGCCGACATGCTTTGGGGAACCGTCCAAGCCGCCCTCAATGGCAAGCAAGCCCTCGAAGGAGCCTCGCCTTGGGGTGGGCAAACGGGCAAGTTGGAAGGCAGCCGCCTGGGCGATCGGGTCTTGGATGGGGGAGTAACCCTGTCTCAACAGCCCGAAGCGGGGCCCTACAGTTGCCCCTTTGATGACGAAGGCACGGCCACCCGGGCCATTGACTTTGTGAAAGACGGGGTGCTGCAAAGTTTCTACGCCGATCGTAAAACCGGCCGCCGCCTGGGCATTGGCAGCACCGGCAACGGTTTCCGGCCCGGCTTGGGCAGCTATCCGGCTCCCGGCCTGTTCAACATGGTAATTACCCCCGGCCAAGACAGTTTGGAGCAACTGATTGCCAATTTGCCCTCGGGCCTGATCATTGACCAAATGTTGGGCGGCGGCGCAGGCATTTCCGGAGATTTTTCCGTGAATATTGACCTGGGCTTTTGGGTGGAGCAGGGGCAAATTGTCGGCCGAGTCAAGGACACCATGGTGGCGGGCAATGTTTATGCCGCCTTGAAACAGGTGGTGGCGCTGGGGGGAGATGCGGAATGGAACGGCTCTTGCTACACACCCTCGATCGTGGTGGATGGCCTGTCGATTACGGGGCGATCGGGCGATTAGGCGATCAGCAGCATTCTGGCCAGGCAACGGACAGGAAAGCTAACGGGCCAGCTCCCAGCAATCACCAGCCATGGAGCGATCGCCCCAAAAGCAAGGGCGCACCGAAATGCGCCCCCCCTTTCAACTATTCAGTTCATGGCATTGGGCTGATGCCGTTTGGCCATGCAGCCCCAGCGATCGGAACGGTTAGCCCACAGCCCTGGCGGTCGCCAGGGTCGATCGCAGGCTCAAGACCTGTTGCAGGCGGCGGCTTTCCAGTTCCAGCACTCGACGGGATAGCTCGCGATCCTGATCCAGCAGGTCATCAAAGCGATCGACCGGCATGGCCAAAATCCGCGTCGGTTCCGACAGGGCCACCACCGTGCCCGTTTGCTCCGAGTGGGCCAGCACTTCCAGCTCATCGAGCACTTGCCCCGGATGGAAGGCGGTCGGCTCCGGCTCGCCCGGGCGGGTGATCTGCGCGTCGCCTTCGATCAACACCAGCAGTTCGCGGCAGGTGTCGCCCGCTTCGACGATTTCCGCGCCCGCCCGGTAGCTGCGGACTTCCGATCGCGCGGCCACCTCTAGCAACAATTGCCCGTTCAAATTCGCGAAGAAATCGGTATTGGCCAAGGCCGCCAGTTTTTCCAGGGTCGGACAATCCACCAACAGCAGGGGTCGATCGGGGTCAGCATCCACCACCCGTTGGGCCGTGTCCGCCACGATCGGGTCAGGAGCCGCCAGCCAATCCCGCGCCAAACTCACGGCCCGGGGGCGATCGACCCGCGCCAAGCCAAACAGGGCCACCGCCTGGGCCGTGGGCGGCATTTCCACCTCGCCCAGCAAATGGGCCAGGTCGTCGGCAATGTCCGAAGCGGGCAGGTCGATCGCACAAGCGCCGCCCCCCGGTGCATGGAGCTGCTGCCAAATCTCGGGAGTCAGTCGATCGCTCCAGCGATCGTCCGGATCGGCCAGCACATCCGGCAGGGTCACGGCGGCCAAGGTGCTGAGGGTTTGGGCAAACCGCTCGGCCACCGGGTCGTTGCCCAACCGCTCCAGAATTTCCAGCAACCCGCGAATCACCAACTCCTGCTGGTGGCGCACGGTCGATCGCAACACCGTGAGCAACGACGACAGGGCCGGCTGGGCCAGCAGTTGCGGTTGGTGCAAGCGGCGGAACCGATCGACCTCCACGGTCAGCCGCGCGATCAACCGATCGCCCCGCTGTTCCGCCGCCTGGACGCGATCGAGCTGGGCGATCGCCCGTTCTTCGTCACTGGCGCTAATCCCATATTCCAACCGCAGGGCCGCCAACTCCTCGGGGTTGACCGCCAAGGATTCCAGGGCACTTTGGCGCGGGCCGCCCCGATTTTCTTGCAGGGCGATCGTCCGCTCCAAGGCCCGTCGATAGCCCGTCAAGCGCACCAGATTTTCCAAGCTGCGTTGGCGGTTCGGATCGAGCAGGGCCGGATCTTCCACGCCCAACTGGGCCAGAATTTCCCGGTGATCATCATCGGAAATATCCAACTCTTGACGCAATTGCCGCAACACTTCCAAGCTGCTGGCGGTGTCGGTGAAGCCTTCTTCCAAGGATTCGCGCAACACGCCCTTGTAGGCTTCCCGCCGTTGGTTTTGGGTGAAGCCGGGCAGCACTTTGGCCAGCACATACAGCTCGTGGGGGTTCAGATCGTCGATCGACCGGCCCTCAAAGTACTGCGCCACATCCAACCGCATTTTCACCAACTGCTTGCGGAAGCGGTTGGCCAAGTTCTCCAGGGAATAGAGCCGGGGGCTGCGGGCCCAAGCCCGTTGCAACCAAAAGGCACTGAGCAACACGAGGGACACATCCCACAACCACTGCACCTTATAGGGCAGTTGGGTGATGATCGGCCGGCCGCCAAAGATAAAGAAGAAGTTGAACACCGCAAAGGTGCAAATCGTGAAAATTCGGTGTTGCAGCACTTCGCGGGGCAACTTGGCGCTGCCGGCCCACAGTTGCCGGATCGCCCGTTCCACCGCCAACCCGATCGCCACGCCCAGCACCGTAAACAGCCCCAAGGTCAGGGGCACGGCCAGCAGTTTGGGAATCGCGATCGCCTGGCCCGCCAGATAGAAACCGGGTTTCAGCCATTGGCCGATCGCGTCAGTTTGCCGGGCCCAATAGCCGGACATGTAGTAGTTCCAGTTCCCGGCGTAGAGGTAGTAGTAGCCAAAGTAGCCGACCACCAAACCCACGTAGCCGTAATAGAGCCAGCGGGTGGTGCGATCGGTGATGTCATCCCAGTACGATCGCTCGGAGTCAATATCAATGCAGGGGTTTTGGCAGGCCACACAGGCGCTGCGTTCCTTACCTTCCGGGTCGATCGTCCGGCACATGGACTGGGTGATTGGCGTTTCGCTGGTGTGGGCCTTGCTGGCAAACAGGCCACCCGGCTCCCCATAGATCCGCTGCACCGGAGCCATCGGACAGAAATATTGACACCAAGACTTGCCGCCGTAGAAATAGCCCACCGCAATGGCGATCGCGATCGTCCCCAACAGCCACAGGCCCAGGGCCAGGCGATCGGAATTGATCACCAAAATCCGCAAGCACAGGCCCACAAACAACCAGCCAAATTGCAAATACGGATAGTTGCGCCCCAGCCAGGAATTGGGTTTCACCTTGGCCAGTTCCGATTTCACCTTGCCGGTTTTCGGATCGGTTTTGGTGCGTTGTCGCTGCCAACCCAAGGCCCGGGGAATTTGCGACAAAAACGACAGGGGGCAAATCCGCCGCCACAGCTCGTGGCCAAACACCAACAAAATCAAAATCCCCGCCGGAACCACAATCCCCCAAAACAGGGAAGTCCCGATCGGGTAGGGCTGCTCGGGCAAGCAGTTGCCTTGGACAGTGATGCATCGGGCAGGGTCAACCCGAAACGGACTCCAGGTTTGTTCCCAGCGGGTCAACCCAGCGGAAAAGGGGTCGTAAAACAGGGAGGCGATCGTGAGTAACCACCCGATCGTCAGCACCCAGCGCACCCAGTGAAAGGTGCGTTCAGAGAAGCGAGCGAACATGAGTTTTTTGAGCGAAATAGGGGAGCAACGAAAACAAAATCAGGCCAATGAATCCTGCTATCAACGCACAGAACGAGGTGCAGGGCCAGCCCCGCACCTCAATCTTAAAAAATCGCCATTAACAAGTTGGGAAGCGACGATTCCTCTGCCGGTCTCCTAACGATTGAGCCGATCAAGGGCGAGATTCAGCTTCAGCACATTCACCCCCGGCTCGCCAAACAGATTCAGGAAGGGGCGATCGGTGGCTTGGTCAATCAGGCTCCGCAGTTGGTCGGGGGTCACTTGGCGGGCGCGGGCCACCCGATCGAGCTGGGCGATCGCGCTGGCGGGGCTGATGTGCGGATCCAAACCCGAGCCGGAACTGTAGAGCAAGTCGCCCGTGGGTTCGATGCCGACCTGTTGGAGGCGCTGTTTTTCCGTGGCGATCCGTTCCGCGAGGGCCGGGTTGGTGGGGGCCAGGTTGCTTGCGCCGGAAATGCCGGTTTTGGCCACCTGGGGATCGGTGCTGTAGGCGATCGCGCTGGGGCGGGGCCAAAAGTAGCGATCGCTCGTGAAGGGCTGACCAATCAGGGCTGACCCAATCACCTGGCCTTGATCATTCGTCAACAGGCTGCCATTAGCCTGGAACGGCAGGGCCGCCCCCGCCAGCAACAACATCACCGGGTAAATCACCGCCGTCAACAACCACAGGGCCGCCGACAGTCGCAGCGATCGCCCCATTTCGCGCAGGAAGTCCATGATCTAAAACCGCTCCGGTTGAAAAATCGCCACGAACAAATAAATCGATAGGGCAATAGTGGCCAGACCCAACAGGGCGATCGCCCCCAGTTGGCCGCTGTTCAGGGGGGCGGGGCTGGTGGCGGCGGTGGCCGGGGCGATCGCGGCGAGGGCGGCGAGCCAAGCCAGGCCCCAGCGCAGACTCCAGCGCACCCAAGGCGTGAGGCGGCGATCGGGCGATCGGTCAGGCGCTGAATGGTGCAACAGGGTTTTCATTGGACTTAGGCTCCGGCTGGATAAACGCTCAAATGCTTGCGGGTGTTGGGTTTCGCTTGGCTCAACCCAACCTACGGGACTACTACGGGACTACGAGATAGGCTCAACCGACCCAGCGGCCGATTGCCACATCGATCGCCTTGATTGCGATGAACGGGGCGATCGTGCCGCCGAGGCCGTAGACCAGAATGTTGCGCTGCAAGAGGCGATCGGCCGACAGGGGCCGGAACGCCACCCCCCGCAGGGCCAAGGGCACTAGCGCCGGGATGATCAGGGCGTTGTAGATCAAGGCGGACAGCACCGCTGAGTTGGGACTCGTCAGGCCCATCACGTTCAGGGGCCCCAGCCCGATCGAGGCGAACAGGGCCGGGATAATCGCGAAATACTTGGCCACGTCGTTGGCGATCGAGAAGGTGGTCAAGGCTCCCCGGGTCATCAGCAGTTGCTTCCCGATCGTCACGATGTCGATCAGCTTCGTGGGGTCGGAATCAAGGTCGACCATGTTCGCCGCTTCCTTGGCCGCCTGAGTGCCGGAGTTCATGGCCACCCCCACGTTGGCTTGGGCCAGGGCGGGCGCGTCGTTGGTGCCGTCGCCGGTCATGGCCACCAGCTTGCCTTGGGCTTGCTCCCGTTGGATGGCGGCGATTTTGTCCTCGGGCGTGGCTTCTGCGATGAAGTCATCGACTCCGGCTTCTCGGGCAATCACTTCGGCGGTGATTCGGTTGTCGCCCGTGAGCATGACGGTGCGAATCCCCATCCGCCGGAGTTGGTCAAACCGCTCGCGGATGCCGGGTTTGATCATGTCTTTCAGATAGATCACGCCGTAGATTTGGTTGTTTTCGCAAACTGCCAAGGGCGTGCCCCCCAACCGCGACACCTGCTCGAAGGCCGCATCCAAGTCAGCGGGAATCGAGCCACCGCGAGATCGAGCAAATCCCTTGATCGCATCCACCGCGCCCTTGCGATATTCCGTGCCGTCGGGCAAATCCGTGCCGCTCATCCGGGTGCGGGCAGAAAAGTCCAGACCCGTGGCGGTTTCCGGCGTGGGATGGGGGCGATCGCTCAGTTTTTCCGCCAGCCGGACGATCGACTTGCCCTCGGGGGTTTGGTCAAACCAACTGGCGGCCCAGGCCACGCGGGCCACGGTGTCGATCGGGTGGCCGCCCACAGGGATGAACTGCTCTGCCAGGCGGTTGCCGAGGGTAATCGTGCCGGTTTTGTCCAGCAGCAGGGTGTTGATGTCGCCGCAGGCCTCCACGGCCCGACCGGAGGTGGCGATTACGTTGAATTGGGCCACCCGATCCATCCCGGCAATCCCGATCGCGCTCAACAGCCCCCCGATCGTGGTGGGGATCAGCGCCACCAACAGGGCAATCAAAATCGCAATGCTGGCGGGACTTTGCACATAGGCAGCCACGGGCGGCAAGGTGGCGATCGCCAACAAAAACACCTGGGTCAACACCGCCAACAACACCGTGAGGGCAATTTCGTTGGGGGTTTTGCGGCGCTCGGCTCCTTCCACCAGGGCAATCATTCGATCGATAAACCCCTGCCCCGGATCGGCGGTGACGCGAATCGTCAGCTCATCGGACACAATCCGCGTGCCGCCCGTGACGCTGCTGGCCGTATCCGATCCCGGCTCCTTCAGCACCGGAGCCGACTCGCCGGTAATCGCCGACTCATCCACCGAAGCCACCCCGGCCAGCACTTCCCCATCGGCGGGGATCACATCACCTGCGGCCACCCGCACCCGATCGCCCCGTTGCAACCGAGATGCAGATATGGCCTCTTCGCTGCCATCGGGCAACAACCGCCGGGCGATCGTGTCCGCCTTGGTGGCGCGTAGGGCATCAGCCTGGGCCTTGCCGCGCCCTTCCGCGATCGCCTCGGCCAAGTTGGCAAACCAAACCGTCGCCAACAAAATCAGGGCGATCGCGCCATTCACGGCCCGGGCGTTCAGGTCGGCCACGGGGCCAAACAAATCCGGGGCGATCGTCACCAGTAGCGTCACCACCGTACCCAGCCAGACCACGAACATCACCGGGTTATGCACCGCCTGACGCGGGTCGAGTTTCCAAAAGGCCTGCTGAATGGCGCGGCCATACAAGCCTTGGTGACTGACTTTGGGCGTGTGGCGACGTTGCGATCGGGGGCCACCCGGAGTGCGCCGCATCTTATTCGCAAGACTGTTCATCAATCGAAATCCTGAATTGATCGGGATAATGCAGGGCTGATTGACTGAAAACTACGCTCCCAAATCGATCAGTTTGTAGGTTGGGTTGAGGCACGAAACCCAACACCCGTAACCCTTGCATCGATTGCGTTGGGTTCCGCAAGGCTCAACCCAACCTACGGGATCAGCCAACTTGGGAGCGGTTTTTGATCAATCAGCGCATCTTGAAAACAAGGCTTTGGGAAATTACGAAGCGACCTAACGCAGGGCAAATCCTTCGGCGATCGGCCCCAGGGCCAACACCGGGAAAAAGGTCAACAAACCCAAAATCAAAATCGTTACGCCCGTCACCGTCGTGAACAAAAACGTGTCCGTGCGCAGCGTGCCCGAGGTGGCCGGAGCCGGTTGCTTTTGGGCCATGCCGTCGGCGAGTAACAGCAACGCCGCGATCGGGAGGTAGCGCCCCGCCAAAATGCTGACCGTTGCCGATAAGTTCCACCACAGGGTTCCGTCACCCAAGCCCTCAAAGCCCGAGCCGTTGTTGGCGGCTGCCGAGGCGTATTCATAAATCACCTGGGAAACGCCGTGGAAGCCGGGGTTCGAAATGCCCGCCAATTGCTCCGGAAAGGCCAGGGCGATCGCCCCGGGAATCAACACAAACACCGGGTGAACCAGCAGGATCGCACTGGCCAAAATGATTTCCCGTTTTTCGATTTTGCGGCCCAGGAATTCCGGCGTGCGACCCACCATCAAGCCGGTTAAAAACACCGTCAAAATCAGGAACACATACAGATAAGCCGTGCCAGTGCCTTGGCCGCCCCAAACCATCTGCAAAAACAACCCCAGCAAGGTGGCCAAACCACTCCCCGGCATCAGGGAATCATGCATTCCATTCACAGCGCCGCACATGGTGGCCGTGGTGGTCACTGCCCAAAGAGCCGTTTGGGCCCAACCAAAGCGCTGTTCTTTGCCTTCCAAGTTGGGGCCAGGAGCCAGGGTCGGGTTGCCTTGCCACTCTGCGATCGCACTGAGGGCAATTAAGCCCACAAAAATGCTGCCCACCAAGCCAAATAACCACCAAGCTTGTCGCCGGTTTTGGCTGATTTCTCCATAGGTAAAAATCAACCCCACGGGAATTAGCAACATCGCCACAATCTCTAAACTGTTGGTGAAATTGTTGGGATTTTCAAAGGGGTGAGCGGAGTTAATCGCAAAGAATCCGCCGCCGTTTTCCCCCAGTTGCTTAATCGCTTCAAAGTGGGCTACGGGGCCGCGAGCGATCGCCTGGGTTGCCCCTTCCAATGTGCTAGCCATTGCTGGCCCGGCCAGGGTTTCCGGCACGCCATTTAGCAACAGCAACAGGGCGATCGGGATCGACAGGGGCAACAACACCCGCGTGATCGATCGCGTCAAATCCCGATAGAAATTGCCCAAGGGTTGCCCACTCAGGCCGCGAATAAACGCGATCCCCACCGCCAGCCCCGTGGCCGCCGAGAAGAACATCAAGTAGCCCAAAATTCCCACTTGGGAACCGTAGGTAATCGCCGTTTCGCCCGAGTAATGTTGCTGGTCAGTGTTGGTTAAAAAGGAGGCGATCGTATGCACCGCCAAGTCCCAACTGGGCGCACCCAAACCGGTCGGATTCAGGGGCAAGCGGTCTTGCAACCAAAACCCGCCAAACCCCACCAGAGCGATCGCCAAGTTACTCGCCAACACCGCCCGCAGGTATTGCCCACCGGTCATCGGTTCGTCGGTGCGGTGACGAATTTGCCGGTATAGCCAGCGTTCGGGCAGCCAGTCCGGCCCTTGGAATGCCCGCGCCATGTAGCGCCCTAAAAACGGGGCGATCGCCCCCACGATCAACAACGTCAGGGCAATTTGCAACCAGCCCGATAGCATAAAGACCCGATCGCTCGATCGGACGAAAGACCAGACCCCCATCCACCCGATCGCGGGCGCTAGGGAATCCTCTTGATCGTCGGGCGATCGCCCCGAATCCGCCATCTATCAATCAGTCTAAACATCCGGCCTAGGCGATCGTCGATCTATACCAACCGTTTAGTCCTGTAGGTTGGGTTGAGCCTTGCGAAACCCAACGCGATCGATGCAAGGGTTACAGGTGTTGGGTTTCGTGCCTCAACCCAACCTACCAAAATGATCTGTGCGAAACCCAACGCGATGACTACAAGGGTTACAGGTGTTGGGTTTCGTGCCTCAACCCAACCTACGAGATGATCTTTTAAACGCCACCGGATCGCTCCCACTGCCAACCCCAGGACAATGACATGAACCGCCGATCGCCCTCATCAGCCCTCTTTCCCAGTCAACGGGTTTGGATCGGTAGCGCCACGGTGCTTTGGACAGTGCTGGCGATCGCCGCTGAGTTTTTGACCCCCACCGATTACGTGTTGGGGTATCTATATGTAGTTCCGGTCGGGCTGGTGGGGGCCTATGGTCGGCCCAAAACCACCATGGTCGTCACCCTAGGGGCGATCGGGCTGGTGTTGCTCAACCTGTGGATACCGGCCGGGGCGATGGGTTCACCGGCCGCCATCACCAATCGGCTGTTGGTTGGGTTGGCCCTGTTGGTCACGGCCCTGTTGAGCGATCGGGCCCGGCGCGATCGCACCCGGCTGGCTCAACAACAGGCCCAACTGGCCGCCCAAAGCCAGCTCGCCCAACTGCGCGAAGACTTTGCCGCCACCTTGACCCACGACCTGAAAACGCCGCTACTTGGGGCGATCGCCACCCTGGAAGCCTTCCAAGCCCAACAACTGGGCCCTGCCACCGAACAACAGCAACAGGTGTTGGCAGTGATGTTACGCAGTCATCGCAACAGCTTGCGCCTGCTGGAAAGCGTCCTGGAAATTTATCGCAACGACGCGGAAGGGGTTTTGCTCGATCGCCAGCCTTGGGAGTTGGGAGAGCTGGCGGAACGGGCGATCGCGCCGTTGCGGGTGTTGGCGGCGGGGCGGCGCGTCACGATTCGGCTGGAGCGCGGCGACTCGGGCTTTTGGGCCAGCTTTTGGGTGGCAGCCGATGCCTTGCAGTTGGAACGGGCGATCGATAATTTGCTGCTGAATGCCCTCAACCACGCGCCGCGCGACTCGCAAATTTTGGTGCAGTTGCGATCGCTCGGGTCTTGCCATCGGCTGGAGGTGTCGGACTCGGGCCCCGGCATTCCCCCGGCGGCGCTGCCCAAGCTGTTCGATCGGTTCTATCAAGCGGGCAGCGATCGCCAGCTCACCGGCTCGGGGTTGGGGCTTTATCTCAGCCGCCAAATCATCGAAGCCCACGGCGGTAGAATCTGGGCAGAGAATCGATCGCCTCAAGGCGCAACCTTCCTGGTGGAGCTGGCCGCTTGTCCTCCGCCAATTACCCCCGCAGTCCATGCAAATTCTGCTGATTGAAGACGACGAGCTATTTCGCCTAGGGCTGACGATCCGGCTCCAGCAGGAAGCCGATTGGCAGGTGGCGGCGGCGGCCGATGGCGAACAGGCGATCGAGCTGGCGCGCCAACAATGTTTTGATGTGGCACTGCTGGATATTGGGTTGCCGGGGCTAGGCGGCGTGGAAACCTGTCGGCAACTGGTGCAAATTCAGCCCGCTTTGCCCGTGTTGGTGCTGACCTCCCGTGCCGAACCCGACGCGATCGCCCGGTTGGTGGCCGCCGGAGCACGCGGCTATTGTCGTAAGGGCATCAGCGCCGAAACGTTGATTCTGGCGATGCGATCGATCGCCGCCGGGGCCTCCTGGTGGGATGACCTGGCCACCAGCCAAATCCAAGCGGCTATGGCCCAATCGGGGGAATCTAGCGTTTCCAAACCTGTAACGAGTCGGGGCGATCGCCTGGCCATGGGGGCGATCGAGGAACTCACCCACCGGGAACAGGAAATTTTGAACCTGATTGCCCAAGGCCAAAGCAACCAAGACATTGCCCAAACCTTACACATTGCTCCCGGCACGGTGCGGGTGCATGTCCATGCGATCTTGCAAAAACTGGGCGTGCGCGATCGCACCCAAGCCGTAGTTCACCTCTTGCAACACCAAGCGCCGATGGGCGATCGCGCCATCTCCTAGGTGGCCTTGGGGATTTTTCACCTAAGATTCGTGATATTCGTGCAAGAGGTTGATTGCATCATGGCCCATGTGTTGATCATTCATGAAGTGGAAGATTACGCCACTTGGAAAGCGATTTTTGACGGCGCTGCCAACATTCGCCAACAGGCGGGCGAGCGCTCCTATCAAGTATTACGGGATGAATGCGATCCTAACAAGATTGTTCACTTCTCCCATTGGACTTCAATTCAAGACGCTAGGGCATTCTTTGAGTCACCGAAGTTGGTAGAAATCCGCAAACAAGCCGGTGTGAAAGCACCAGAATTTATCTATCTCGATCAGTTGGAAGCGGGAGTTTTGAAACCTGAAGATTGATTACTCCTCGAAGCTAGAATGTCGTTTCTCCCAGCAATTCATCCATAGGAGCATAAGTCGCCTATCTTGTGCCAGTGGCGGCGGCGCAGAGGGCGATCGAGCACACCTGAGCTGAATCGGGCGATCATGACTCAACCGATCGAGTGGAATCTATAGGATTTGGATCGATCGCTTGGCTCAGTTCCACTTCTTCGTAAACCAACGACAGCGGACAAGCAAAATCGAGACTCACCAGCTCAAGAATCGGCTGGTTCGGATCGGCTTCATCGTCAGGATATGCGGTTAATTCCCACTTCCCCGCGCTCGTTTTGCGGTAGCAATCAACTCCCACCTTTTCCGCATCGATTAGCACGTATTCTTCCAAGGTTGGAATGCGGCGATAGTAGCGAAATTTGTCGCCGCGATCGAACCCAGCGGTACTGGGGGATAGCACTTCAACAATGCATTTGGGATAACTGATGGCCTCGATCGCCCGTTGATCGCGATCGTCACAACTCACAACTAAATCGGGATAAAAGTATGGCCCGGCAGCGCTGACCTGCACCTTGGCATCAGCCATCCGCACTTTGCAGCCTGTCCCCCGCAAAAACAACCGCAGGGCGCTGGTTAAGTTCACCGCAATATCGTTATGGGGCAAGGTTCCGCCAGCCATGGCATACACCTGCCCATGGATATATTCATGCTTAATGGGCTGCTCAGATTCCCAAGCCAAATACTCCGCAGCGGTCATGAACTGAGACGGAAATGGAGGCTGAATTTGAGCAATCACGATGCAGCTCCACCTTGATCATTTCAGCTTTGCTATCTCAGATCCCTGGATCCAATTCCCGTTTTCGCTTGAACAGAAAAATAATTGAAAGTTTAGGTGACGCGGTGGGGTTCGCTTTCGGGGGTGTAGTCGATCGGCATCACGCCCTCCGTGTTTTCGTAGGGGTGGGGAATGATGTAGTGGCTCATTACCTGACCGCCATAAACCGCTTTCGCCGCTTTGATCCCTTCTTCCATGGCCCGCTCCACCTCGGAGACGGGGCCGCGAATGGTGATGAAAAAGTTGCCCTTTTCGGCCTTGTCAAAGAACACCAGGGTGACGCGCCCGCCTTTCACCATGGCATCGGCGGCGGCCAGGATGGAGGGAAAGCCAAGGGTTTCGATCGTTCCAACGGCAATGGGCATGGGACAGCAGGGACGCGAAAATGAAGGGCGCAGGTCGCGGGGCGGCTAAACCAACCCTGGCAAAAGTGTAGCGCGATCGGGTCGAATCGCCGCCAGGGATCTGCACAACGGCAGGATTGGGACTAGGAAACCCATCCGGGTCTCTTCGCTCGCGGGGAAATGGCAGCAAGGGTGAGCAAGTCAACGGGCAGTTTAGGCAACTGAGTTAGCAATTCAGATCGAGTCCAATCAACATCCGATCGACATTCGTTGGCCGATCAGTTGCATAAACGCCAAGGGCCGATCTAGATTAAAGCGCTACAGTTTCTTTAGAATTGGGTTTGCTGACTATCCTGAAGGCTCGAATCATTTTGGTGCACCCCCTCACTCCCCAGTCATCTGTACGACTCGATGAATGACGATTTGTGCTGGCGGATGTGCGCACCAATCTTCCGATCCGACCAACCCAATCGCGGTTAACTGGTTCTGCTTCCAGCGGTTTTGGCCCTGGGTCATGGGATTGAACTGGGTCATGGGATTGAAGTCGATCGCCCGCGTGCTAACCCCGTGCTCCCGATGCCGGTTCCGCCAGCGATTGACACGATCGTTACCGATCAGTGCTAATCAGTAGTTGCCAATACAACCAGTGCAACCGCGTTCACCGGACAATCAGTAAGGCCCTCTGGCTATGTATTCCGGTCGTTTTGCCGGGGACTCAAGACCAAGCTCAACAGACGGTCTTTTAACCCAGTCATAACGCAAACTCTGTAGTTTCGATCGCATCCGATCGACTCTAACTTGATCGATCTCAGCAGCGGCTACCTGATTGCCGCTGTGGCTCGATCGCCCTCGCTGTCTGTTTTTTTATTCACCCCGATCGCCTAGTCCACCCGATCCACTATGAGTGACCGCACCAGCCAAGCCCCTGTGTTTTCCAGCAATCCGTTGCCGGTAATGCCGGAATCCGGGTTGCGCTACCTGACTGAGGAGCGCGATGCCTGTGGCGTAGGCTTCATTGCCCAGCGCCAGGCCCAAGCCAGTCACGACTTGGTGGAGAAAGCTCTGATCGCCCTGGGTTGCATGGAGCACCGGGGCGGTTGCAGTGCCGATCGCGACTCGGGCGACGGCGCAGGGGTGATGACGGCAATTCCCTGGACCCTGATTGAGCAGTGGGCCGCCACCGAAGGCAAGACCATCGATCGCGATCGCACGGCGGTGGGGATGTTGTTCCTGCCGTTGGATGCGGACAAGCTGGCCAAAACCAAGGCCGCCATTGACGCAACGATCTCGGAGGTCGGTTTGACCCTGCTGGGTTGGCGTGTCGTGCCCACCCGCCCCGAGGTGCTGGGCATCCAAGCCCGCGAGAACCTGCCAACGATCGAGCAGGTGATTATTGAATCCACCCTAACCGGCGATGCCCTGGAACGGCAACTCTACCAACTGCGCCGTCGGCTCGGAAATGCGGTGGTGAAGGCCCTCGGTGAGGATGATACAAAAGTCACATCCCAGTCCGTAGGATTCTACGCTTGCTCCCTCTCGAACCACACGATTATTTACAAGGGGATGGTGCGATCGGAGGTTTTGGGCCGCTTCTACCAAGACTTGACCAACCCGGACTACACCAGCGCTTGGGCGGTCTACCACCGACGCTTCAGCACTAACACGATGCCCCGCTGGCCCCTGGCGCAACCGATGCGGATGCTGGGCCACAACGGCGAAATCAATACTCTGCTGGGCAACCTGAATTGGATGTTGGCCAAGCAGGCGGATTTGGCCCATGAAAATTGGACAACCGAGGAGCTGAACGCCCTCAAGCCGATCGTCAGCTATGAAAACAGCGACTCGGCCAACTTGGATAATTCCTTGGAACTGTTGGTGCGATCGGGCCGCAGCATCCTGGAAGCCGTCACCCTGCTGGTTCCGGAAGCCTACGAAAATCAGCCGGATTTGGCTGACTACCCGGAAATCGTCGATTACTACAACTACTATCGCGGGGTGCAAGAACCTTGGGATGGCCCGGCGCTGCTGGTATTTGGCGATGGCAAGATCGTCGGCGCAACGCTCGATCGCAACGGTCTGCGCCCCGCCCGCTACTGCATCACCCGCGATGACTACATCATTGTCGGTTCGGAAGCAGGTGTGGTGGACATCCCGATCGAGAACATCCTTGAAAAGGGTCGTCTCGGCCCCGGTCAGGCGATCGCCGTGGATCTAGAAGCCGGTGAAGTCCTGAAAAATTGGGATCTGAAGCTGAAGGTGGCTCGCCAGCATCCCTACGGCGACTGGGTGCGCGACCATCAACAGCAGTTGACCGCCCAACCCTTTGCCACCGATAAAACCCTGGATGAGGGTCGCCTGCTGCAACACCAAACGGCCTTTGGCTACACCGCCGAGGACATTGATTTGGTGATTGTGGACATGGCGGCCAACGGCAAGGAGCCGACCTACTGCATGGGCGATGACATCCCCTTGGCGGTGCTCTCGACTCGCCCCCACCTGCTTTATGACTACTTCAAGCAGCGGTTTGCTCAGGTGACGAACCCACCGATCGACCCCCTGCGCGAAAAGCTGGTGATGTCGCTGGAAATGCACCTGGGACGGCGCGGCAACCTGCTGCAACCCATTCCGGAAGCGGCCCGCCTGCTGAAGATCAGCTCGCCCGTGCTGAATGAAACGGAACTGGGCAAGCTGTCCGAGTCTGGAATGCAAGTGGTCACCCTTTCAACGCTCTACAGCACGGCCGATGGCCCGGCGGGTCTGCGGGCGGCGATTACGGCCCTGCAAGAGCGGGCCGTGGCGGCGGTGCAAGGCGGGGCAGAAATCCTGATCCTGAGCGATCGCACCGATGGCCTGTCGCCGGAAACGACCTACATTCCGCCGCTGGTGGCGATCGGCTCGGTTCACCACCACTTGATCCGCCAAGGAATGCGGATGCAGGTGTCGATCGTGGCGGACACGGCCCAATGCTGGAGCACGCACCACTTTGCCTGTGCGGTGGGCTTCGGGGCCAGCGCCGTTTGCCCCTACCTGGCCTTGGAGAGCATCCGCCATTGGTGGAACAGCGATCGCACCCAAAACCTGATGGGCAGCGGTAAGTTGCCAGCCTGCTCGATCGAGCAGGCCCAGGCCAACTACCGGGCCGCCGTGGAAGCCGGGTTGCTGAAGATCCTCTCGAAGATGGGGATTTCGCTGCTGGCTAGCTACCATGGGGCGCAAATTTTCGAGGCGATCGGGATTGGCCGCGAGCTGATTGACCTGGCCTTTGTGGGCACGCCGTCCCGCGTTGGTGGCTTGGGCGTGGCGGAACTGGCCCAGGAAGTGATGACCTTCCATGCGACGGCCTTCCCCGAACTGACGGCTAAGAAGCTGGAAAACATGGGCTTTGTGCAGTACCGCAAGGGCGGCGAATACCACATGAACTCGCCGGAAATGGCCAAGGCCCTGCACAAGGCCGTGGATGCCTTCAAGGCCCAAACGCCCGACGGTGAATGGATGCCCGGTGCCCAAGCCCTCACCACCGAAGCCTACGACCACTACAGCGTCTACAAGCGCTATTTGCAGCAGCGCACGCCCACGGCCCTGCGGGACTTGCTGGACTTCGACACCAGCCGCAGCCCGATTTCCGTGGACGAAGTGGAGTCGATCGAGTCGATTCTGAAGCGGTTCTGCACGGGTGGTATGTCCCTCGGTGCGTTGTCGCCGGAAGCCCACGAGGTGCTGGCGATCGCCATGAACCGGATTGGCGGCAAGTCCAACTCTGGCGAAGGCGGCGAAGATCCGCGCCGCTACACCACCCTGAACGATGTGGACGAAAACGGCCTGTCCGCCACCTTCCCGCACCTGAAGGGCCTGCGGAACGGCGACACGGCCAGCTCCGCGATTAAGCAGGTGGCTTCGGGGCGCTTTGGCGTGACCCCGGAATACCTGATGAGCGCCGAGCAAATCGAAATCAAGGTAGCCCAAGGGGCGAAACCCGGTGAGGGCGGTCAGCTCCCCGGCAAGAAGGTCAGCCCTTACATTGCCATGCTGCGGCGATCGAAGCCCGGTGTAACCCTGATTTCGCCGCCGCCCCACCACGACATCTATTCGATCGAGGATTTGGCCCAACTGATCTTTGATCTGCACCAAATCAACCCGCGTGCCAAGGTGTCCGTGAAGCTGGTGGCCGAAGTGGGCATCGGCACGGTGGCCGCCGGGGTAGCCAAGGCCAACGCCGACGTGATTCAAATTTCCGGCCACGACGGCGGCACGGGAGCCTCGCCCCTCAGCTCAATCAAGCACGCCGGTAGCCCCTGGGAATTGGGCTTGGCGGAAGTACACAAGTCCCTGATGGAAAACGGCCTGCGCGATCGCGTCGTTCTGCGCGTTGATGGCGGCTTCAAGACCGGCTGGGATGTGTTGATGGCGGCCCTGATGGGTGGCGAAGAATTCGGCTTCGGCACGATCGCCATGATCGCCGAGGGCTGCATCATGGCCCGCGTTTGCCACATGAACACCTGCCCCGTGGGCGTGACTAGCCAACAGGAAAACCTGCGCAAGCGGTTCCCCGGCATTCCGGATCACGTGGTCAACTTCTTCTACTTTGTGGCTCAAGAAGTGCGGTTGTTGCTGGCTCGGTTGGGCTTCCGTCGCCTCGATGAGGTGATTGGCCGCGCCGACCTGCTGAAGCGGCGCGAAGATGCCAGCCTGACCAAGACCCAGGCGATCGACCTGTCGATCTTGACCAACTTGCCCGACAGCCGGAGCGATCGCAGTTGGCTGAACCACAGCCCCCGCCCCCACAGCAACGATGTGGTGCTGGACAACGCGATCCTGGGCGATGAAGACATCCAACGGGCGATCCGCTACCAGGGCACGGTGCAAAAGACGATCAAAATCGTCAACACCGATCGCTCCGTGGGCACGCGGGTTTCCGGCAACATCGCCAAGCGCTACGGCGACAAGGGCTTTGAAGGGCATCTGCACCTCACCTTCGTGGGCAGCGCCGGCCAAAGCTTCGGAGCCTTCAACATCAACGGCATGACCCTGGAGCTGATTGGTGAGTCCAACGACTACGTGGGCAAGGGCATGAACGGCGGTGAAATCATTGTCCGGCCGCCCGCTGAAGCCACCTTTGCGCCGGAACACAATGCGATCGTCGGCAATACCTGCCTCTACGGTTCCACTGGCGGCGTGCTCTACGCCAGCGGTCGGGCCGGTGAGCGGTTCGGCGTGCGCAACTCCAAGGGCCAAGCGGTGATCGAAGGTGCGGGCGACCACTGCTGCGAATACATGACCGGCGGCACGATCGTGGTGCTCGGTTCCACGGGTCGCAACGTGGGCGCGGGTATGACCGGCGGCTTGGCCTACTGCTACGACGAGGACGGCAGCTTCCCCGGCAAGGTGAACGGCGAAATCGTCAAGATCCAGCGCGTTTGCACCCCGGCGGGCGAGGAGCAACTGAAGACGCTGATCGAAGCCCACGCCGAAAAGACCGGCAGCCCGAAGGCGAAGGCGATCCTGTCCGACTGGGCGAACAGCTTGCCCAAGTTCTGGCAAGTGGTGCCGCCGTCGGAAGCGAACACGCCGGAAGCGAATGCCAATCCTGCCGAGGAAAAGGTGGCCGCGACGGTTTAGGTTCAGTTGCCTAGGGCGATCGGGTGGTGATGAGCCGCCCGATGCCTTGACCCCAGTTGGTTGCTCATTCAGGGCGATCGACTGGGGTTATTTTGTGTCGTGTTCAGAAAACCGTACTTTTTTCGGTAGTGCCTGTGAAGTAATGATGGACTATGAAGCGACTGGCAATGAGGCATTGTAGTGGTGAATAAATCGCCAAATCGCTGCTTCGTGATTCACCAAGGATTTGGAAAAAGACAGGGTGCGCCGCACTAGACGACTAATCCGCTGACGCAAGGTGTTATTCAATCGCTCCACGTAATTCGTTAACCCGGTTTCTTTGCCCACCGGCCGATGTCGTTTTTTGGGAATCACGCTGCGATAGGCTTCCCAAAAATCGGTGTAGCAGACTGCACATTGGCGATAGACACCCGGTAAGCTCTCCCATAGCTTTTGGGCTAACTGGGCTGAACGATTCCCCATGACCATCCCAACAACCTCGCGAGTCACGGCATCCAGCGCTAGCCAGATCCAGACTTTTTGCTTCTTGGAACCCACAAAAGACCAAAGTTCATCCAGTTGCAGGATTAAACGGCTTTTTTTTTAGGGCGCACTTGCGCCTGGCGAGGGATGCGACCGGCTTCGACTGCCACATAGGATTCAATCCAGGATTCAGAGACCTGTGCGACCCGCGCAATCGCGGCCTGGGAGAGGCGCTCTAGGAGCAGACGATCAATGAGGGCGATCTGCTCAGGTGTGACTCGTTTCTGAGTGGGGTGCTCAATGAACTGGCGACCACAGGCTTTGCATTTGAAGCGTTGCTTGCCGTTGTGGATACGACCATTTTTAACCGTGTGGCTGGATTGGCACTGGGGGCAAGCAGGCATGAACTGGAGCGGTGAATGACTGCTGCTAGACTAGCATCATTACTTCACAGGCACTACCAACTAAATGACTTCCATGAATTGGTCATGGAGTAAGGCCTGAGAGAATTCAAAATAAAGGAACTACCTGAATTTCAATTCATATTCTTAGAAAAGCTATGACCAATAAACTCTTCTGCGGCTCTGTATCATATCAAGTTAATTTCTCTTGCTACAAGCCAAGCATTAATGAAGAAATCATAAATATTTCTCAAAAGAACCAACAAAATGATGCCGATTCAAAAATTCAAGAATCAAAATTAAAAGTTGAAATCCTCAATGACCAGAGCTTAGAGTTTATTTTAAGCCTTAAAACTTCTTTTTTTGAATCTAATCTATCTGTAGCAAAAGAGTGGTTTACAGATTACCAGGAATGGATTTTTACAACTTTTGCAACACAAACAGGTTCGATCATAGAACAACATCAAAAGCCCACTGTATCTGAAATCAACCCGCCTGAGTTTAGCTCTATTGATAGTTTTATCGGAAGTGAATCAGCATGTTTTTTGCAAGTCTATAGTTCTAGTCCTCTATCGCAAAAAGTCGGTGATTGGTCATTTCTAGGCCCAAGCCAGTTTATAGAAACTCATCCAAAAATCAAAACCATTTGTAAACAATATGCATTTTGCCTACAGTGCCAAGATTCGATTGCACGTTATATGTTTCTTTACAATCTGCTATTTCAAATCAATGAATATCAAGGGAGAAGTGATCGACAGGCTGACATTGATGATTTGATTAGAGAAGTCATCCAAGCCGCTAAAGACAGAGAAGAACTTATCAAAAATCAAGAAACCTATAAGCCAGATTCACCTGAAAGTAAAAAGAAAAACAGAAAGCAATGTGAAACGATCTATACCTGTTTAAGAAATGAGATTGCACACAAAAGAACACATCGAATTCTTGTGCTTGACAACAAAACTGACAGCCCTAGCAAATTGACTTTAGAACAGACAATATACGACATTAAGCAATACGTCAGCTCTTTATCAAGAATCGTGCAACTTGCTATTCTCAACCTTTCATCTCAGGCAAGTTTAGATTAAAGCGAGGAACTATAACGAGCTGAAACAATCGGCAACTGATGCCTAGCGGTAGCCTGACGGATATTTTGGCTGAGTATTACGATGCGTCTCAGCGCCCCTTGCCTCAACCGGGCTATCGATTGCGCGATTATGTGCGGGTTGAGTCGGCGATCGATCCGCAATTTCCCACCACCAGCAATCGCCGCCACCTGAGCCATTTGAGCTGACCGCCCGTTGCAGAAGCGCTTGTGCCAAGATCACAGCAGACGATCGAGTGGAGGATCAAGCGATGAACCCAGGGGACTTGCGATCGGCAGCGCTGCGATTATCAGTGGGCGATCGGTTGCGGCTGATTTGGGATTTAGTGCGATCGCTCCTGGGCTGGGATGGGGCGATCGAGCCGGCCGCGCCTACAGAACCTAGCCTAGAACAGGCGATCGCCCGAATTGAGCCGCTGATTGACCAGGCGGCAAGTCACCAGCCGCACTATCAAGCACAACTCAAGACCCGTCTGCTGGATAACTTGCGCCACACGTTTGCCCAATCCCCTAGCCATTGGCAAACCCTATTAACCATGTCAGAGACGGCGTTATCAGAAAAAGTAGCATTGCTGTTAGCCACTGAAGCCCTGCTAGCAGCCAGTGAGGATGAATCTGAAGCGGATCAGGCAGAATTACAGCAACTGATTGAAGGGCGATAAACCGAATGGTTTATTTACTAGATACCAATATTGTCAGTGAGTTTTTAAAACGGGATTCTCAACTGCTGTCTCAGCTTCGGTTGTTATTGGCAACTGAGTCCGTAGCCATTAGCGCCATAACTTACTATGAAATTCGGCGGGGTCTATTAGCAAAGGCAGCACCCAAACAATTAGAACTATTTGATCGATTCTGCCAGCTTGTGAATATCGTACCGATCACACATCCCGAAATTGTCAATATTGCCAGCGAGATTTATGCAGATCTGCGATCGCGTGGTTGTTTGATTCAAGATGCAGATATTTTGATTGCGGCAACAGCGATTGCCCAAAATTGGATTTTGATTTCCAATGATTCTGATCTCTCTCGCGTGCAAGGATTACGATTGGAAAACTGGCTGATTCGTTGAATCTAAAAAACAATGGAGGATCAAGCAATGAATCCAGGAGACTTGCGATCGGCCGCGTTGCGGTTATCAGTGGGCGATCGATTGCGGCTGATTTGGGATTTAGTGCGATCGCTCCTGGGCTGGGATGGGGCGATCGAGCCGACCGCGCCCACAGAACCTAGCCTAGAACAGGCGATCGCCCGGATTGAACAACTAATTGACCAGGCCTTGGCGGCACATCCCGACTGGGATCCTGGCTTGAAACGGCCGGTACTCAATCGGGTGGCATCTTCCCTTTCGCAATCGCCCGATCGTTGGCGAGCCATCTTAGCCACACCAGAGGAAACGCTTCTGAAGCGTGTGAGCTTGTGGCTAGTTATGGAAACATTTAGTCAGATTGCAGCCGAAGAATCCGACACAGAGAAAGCAGAACTCGTAGCCATCATTGAGGGGAAATAGTGTTGGTTGGCTATCTGCTGGATACGAATATTGTGAGTGCCATCATTCAGGGCAACACTTCAGTAAAAGCTAAGTTTCTTGAGGTAATTGTGGTTATGCCCATCGCTATTAGCGCTATTACCTACTTTGAATGTCGGCGTGGGTTGTTGGCGAACAAGTCGCAAAAGAAAATCCAAGCCTTTACTGATTTTTGCCAATTGGTCGATATCTTGCCAGTGACGCATCCGGAAATTGTGGAAATTGCTAGCGAGATTTATGCAGATCTGCGATCGCGCGGTTGCCTGATTCAAGATGCAGATATTTTGATTGCGGCAACAGCGATTGCCCAAAACTGGATTTTGATTTCCAATGATTCTGATCTCTCTCGCGTGCAAGGGTTACGATTGGAAAATTGGCTGATTCGTTAAATCTAAAAATAGTGGAGGATCAAGCGATGAACCCAGGAGACTTGCGATCGGCAGCGCTGCGATTATCAGTGGGCGATCGGTTGCGGCTGATTTGGGACTTGGTGCGATCGCTCCTGGGTTGGGATGGGGCGATCGAGCCGGCCGCGCCCGCAGAACCTAGCCTAGAACGGGCGATCGCCCGCATAGAACGCCTACTCGACCCAATTTTGTTGACATCAGACTTAGCCCAATCGGTGGATCGATCGGCATTGTTAGAACACTTGAAGGAGTTACTGATAGCTGATCCTGATCTTTGCCAAGCTGTCTTACAACAATCAACAGAGTCTTTGCAAAAGGCAATTACGGACATTGCTACTGCCAGTGCTGCAACAGCGGAATTAACCCAAACTTGCACTGCGGAAGAGTTAGCGGAGTTAGCTGCGATCGGAACTCATTAACTTCATGGGAATCCTGTTAGATACCAACATTGTGACGGCGCTCATGGTGGGTAATCCCTTGGCAGTCAGTCGATTCAATCAGGCTAAATTGCGGGGGGCATCGATCTCGATTAGTGCAATAACCTATTACGAAATTAAGCGCGGCTTGCTTGCAAGGCCTTCGCCCAATAAGCTGTCGGCTTTTCAGCGGTTTTATCAAACTGTGGATATCTTGCCGGTGACGCATCCAGAAATTGTGGAAATTGCTAGCGAGATCTATGCAGATCTGCGATCGCGCGGTTGCTTGATTCAAGATGCAGATATTTTGGTTGCAGCAACGGCGATCGCCCACAACTGGATTTTGATTTCCAACGATTCTGATCTCTCTCGCGTGCAAGGATTGCAATTGGAGAATTGGTTAATTCGCTAACCTGCTAACCCTTGCCCACAATCGACTTTTCAGCCCTTCATTTGGATGATTAGGCCTTTTGGGCTTTGTAGAGTTGCTTAAAGCGTTCCTGCTGAATTTTGTGATCAACGATCGGGGCGGGATAACCCAATGATCGCCGCTCGATCGGGGTGATTTTTCCCGTGAGTAATGATCCCGTATCCAACCGGCGCAACTCAGGAACCCACTGGCGAATATAGTCACCCTCCGCATCAAATTTTTGGGCTTGGCTAGCGGGATTAAAAATGCGTAACGGCTTCGGATCCATGCCACTGGAAGCGCTCCACTGCCAACCGCCATTGTTAGCCGAAAGATCGCCATCGACCAGATTTTGCATAAAGTATTTTTCGCCCCAACGCCAATCAATGATCAAATCTTTGGTTAGGAAACTGGCCACAATCATGCGACAACGGTTGTGCATCCAGCCGGTTTCATTCAGTTGACGCATTGCCGCATCAACGATCGGATAACCCGTTTGGCCATTGCACCAAGCTTCAAAGAGAGCTTCGTTGTTCTCCCAAGGAAAAGTTTTGAGAGGCGCACGATAGGCTCCTTCCGCAAGTTCGGGAAAGTGATACATCACATGTTGATAAAACTCGCGCCAGGCTAATTCCTGTTGCCAGGTGCGAATGCTGTTGATGGCTTCTTCGCTGCGGGCATGGTCGAGGGCGCTGGCGCTGGCTTGCCAAATTTCCCGAATCCCGATCACCCCGAATTTCAAGGCGGCGCTCAGACCCGATGTGCCCTCCAAGGCGGGGAAGTTGCGATCGGGATCGTAGGCTTCAATGGCCCGTTGGCAGAAGGTTTCCAAGCGAGATCGGGCGGCGGCGGTTCCCGGTTCCAAAATCCAAGGCCCATCCCAGGGATACCCCAATTGGCGAGCAGTGGGCAGCGAGATCGCCTGAGTTTTGGCCCGTTCAGCTTCGGTGAGGGGCAAGAGGCGATCGGGCGTGGGAGCTGGGGCCGCTTTCGATCGGGACTGCCAATTTTTCCAAAAGGGCCCATAGACCGTGTAGGGCGTGCCGGAGCCGGTGCGAATTTCATCCGGCGCATGGAGCAGTTGATCCCACTGGGTTTGAGCAGCAACGCCCCGCTCCTTCAGGGCAGCCAACAGGGACCGATCGCGCTGCAAGGCGTAGGGTTCCACATCCCAATTCCAGGCCACGGCCACAGCTCCGAGGCGATCGGCTAAGTTGGGAATTTCCACCGTGGGATCCCCTTTGAGGATCAGGAAATCCCCACCCCGTTCTTGATAGGTTTGCTGCAATTCTGCCAAGCAACCGATCAGATAAGCCACCCGTGCGGGAGCCACATCATCCCGATCAAGAATTCCAGGATCAAGACAGAAAACACCGACAACTTTGGGCGATCGAGCAACGGCTTGGGCTAGACCTAAATTATCGGAAATTCGCAGGTCTTTTCGATGCCAAAACAACAGCAATTCGGACATAGGTGACACAAAAGCTCTGCCAAGTTTCCACACAATGCCTATTCGTGATTCGCGATTCTGTGCGATATCCTGGGGCAAAATGATTTATTACTGATAACCCCATTGTACACAATTCAGAAAAATGTAATGTTTTGTATCTAAATTCCTAATCATCAAAACAGGCAATGCCCAATTAGTCATCATCAATCGTTTTTCTATGTATCAAAAGTAACATGCCTTGGCGTTGTGTAGCTCTCAATCAGTATTTTAAGAAATGGAAGAGCTTAAGCCAGTAGGATGACTTATTCGATTTTGTTTAATCCCAGCATCAAGCAACTGGGCGCGATCGTGAGTAGCCTCCAAGGTGACGATCAAACGAGTTTTATCCTCTAATGGCTGATCGGGCTGCCATCCTCGATCAATCCCTAATCAATCCCCAATTCATCAAACAACTATGTACTCTCAGCCTCATACACCTGACGCTGCGCTCACACATTCGTTAGCGCCCGCTGACACGGCCGAACATCGACATTGGGAGTCAGATTTAAAGCTCATTGTTGAAGGAATTGCTTCTCAAATTGGCGAAGAGTTTTTTCGAGCCTGTGTTCGGTATCTAGCAGAGCTGTTGCAAATTCGCTATGCATTAATTGCTGAATTTATTGATGGTGAACCTCCTAAGGCAAAAACCCTAGCTTTTTGGGCTGGTGATGATTTTGGCATGGATTTTGATTATGTTTTGGAGGGAACACCCTGTGGAGTTGTGGTTAATAAGGGGCTGCAAATTTATGATTGCAAAATTCAGCAAAAATTCCCTGAAGACATTGACCTCGTGACCATGGGGGCAGAGAGCTATCTAGGGATCCCAATTTGTAATATGGCAGGAGAAACGATTGGTCACATTGCTGGTTTACACGTCCAGCCCTTAACCCGCAGTTATGAGGAGCAGGCAGCCATTCTCAAAATTTTTGCGGCTCGTTCAGCAGCAGAAATTGAACGACAACTAACCGAACGCGAACTAAAACAAAAAAATCTCCGCTTAGAGACCACGCTGAATCAGCTCAAGCAAACTCAAATGCAATTGATTCATGCGGAAAAAATGTCAAGCCTAGGAAACATGGTCGCGGGCCTTGCCCATGAAATCAATAATCCGATTAGTTTCATTCATGGAAACCTATCCCATGCTCGTCAATATTTTGATGAGCTATTGGAGCTGATCCGACTCTACGAACAAGAACATACTCAGCCCAGCCAAGCCATTCAAGATAAGCTGGAAGCGATCGACCTTGATTTTCTAAGAACAGACATCTATCAACTGTTTCAATCTATGCAGCAAGGTTCCCAGCGAATTGGCGACATTGTGAAGTCCTACCGAACCTTTTCACGCCTGGATGAATCGACTTTCAAGTTTGTGGATATTCATGAAAGTCTGGAGTCTGTTTTAGTTATTGTGCAGGGGCGCTTACAAGCCGAGGGACTAACATCAAAGATCACCATTAACAAAACCTATGGTAATTTACCCCATATTTATTGCTCTCCTGCACAGCTCAATCAGGTATTTTTAAATCTTCTGAACAATGCCATTGATGCCTTAGAAGAACTCGATCAACAACAGCAATTTGACCGAAAAAGCGACTCGCTCAATCATTTTTCTCGTCATATCTGGCTTCAAACATTCCTGATTTCAGAGCACCAAATTCAAATTTCAATTTCTGATAACGGCTCGGGGATTTCAGAGGAAGTTCAAGCCAAAATTTTTGACCCATTCTTCACAACCAAGCTCATCGGAAAAGGAACAGGACTTGGGTTAGCCGTGAGTTACCAAATCATCACAGATATGCATCATGGCGTGATTGAGGTCAACTCCTGCCCTGGTCAAGGCACAACATTTACAATTAAGCTACCGATCACGCCTTAGAAGATACCTGAAAAGCCAGAACTATGCCCCTGTAACTGTAAGCCTGATTGATCGACAAAGATCAGAGGCTTGAGCTTCTGGCCCCGACGACTATGGGTACTTTGCAAGATCTCCAAATGACTGATCAGATAGTCTCTGAGCAAGGAACTGCTGAGCTAGAGACTGCTGAAAAAGGGTTTGGCTAGAAAATAGCTGGTGACGGTTTTGGCATCGACCATCGCCCCCGATCGCACTGTTTCTTCAAACACTTCAGGAGTCATCAACACCACTTCAATATCTTCATCGTCATCCTGTAGCGGTGGTTTTTCTAGCTTGGTCAAATCTGTGGCCAAGAAGGCATAAATTAGCTCATCGGAATAGCCTGGGGCGATCGGGAAATCTCCCAAACAATGCCAAGTGGCGGCCGCATAGCCCGTTTCTTCTTCAATTTCCCGCCGAATGGTTTCCGCCGGATCTTCACCCAATTCCACGGTTCCAGCCGGAAACTCTAACAAGCGCCCTTGCATGGCGAAGCGATATTGCCGCACCAACACCAGTTGCCCATCGTTCGTGACCGGCACGGCCAAGGCCCCGCCGGGATGGCGAATACATTCCCATTCCCCCTCTGCGCCGTTGGGTAACCGCAATTGGGCAACCTCAAAGGCAAACTTACGACCGCGATAGGTGAGGCGATCGCGGAGTTTGTGGGCGAGTTCGGTTCCAAGGGGCATAGGACGGATAAATCGTGAGTTAGGCTAGGGGAATGACTGCTGAACAGTCTAGCGTTTGGACGATTTGCGCGATCGCCCGGCCCGTGAGCGGTTCCACCCAGTCGGGGGCAATTTCCGCCAAGGGAACCGCAAAAAATGCCCGATCGCCCAATCCTGGATGGGGCACTTGTAGCCGAGGCGTTTGCATCACCCGATCGCCATAAAGCAACAAATCCAAGTCCAAGGTGCGCGGCCCCCAATGCACTGTCCGCACTCGCCCTGCGTCGTTTTCCAGAGCTTGTAGCCGATCGAGCAAGGCCTCTGGGCTAAGGGCGACCTTCAACAGGGCGCAACCATTCAGAAAGTCCGGCTGGGGCGGGCCCATCGGCGGGTTGCGATACCAGCGCGATCGACCCGTGACCTGAATTCCCGGTGTGGCATCCAAAGCCGCCAAGGCCCGCTCAAAGGTGGCGGCCACGTCGCCCAAGTTGCCCCCCAGGGCGATCGCACAGGGGATCGCACAGGATACTGAATGCTTGGGTATTGAATGCTTGGGTATTGAATGCTTGGGTATTGAATGCTTGGGTATTGAATACGTGGGTATTGAATGCGTTGGCTCCCTCTGTGCCAAATTCATGGAGTCTGCCAAATTCTGCCCCGAAGTCGAATCGCTGTCCTGGGGGCAAGGCAAAGGTTCCATCTGCGGCGTTATTTTTGCCGTGACTGGCGCTGTTAGTGGTGTTGTCGTGGGTACTGTTGTGGGTGTTGCTCTTGGTGCTGCCGTCGGTGCTGCCGTCGGTGATGTTATCGGAGTTGTCCCATCGTCCGCTGCCCGATCGCCCGTGAATTGCGCCATCGTTTCCGTCATTCGCTGCCTGTTAATTCGCCCTTGATTAGCCCTATAGCCCCCGCCCCGGGCCGTTGCCAAACGGTCACCGCCAAACCGCTCCTTAAAATACCGCCGATTCTGAACTTCTCCTCAACTTCTGATGAATCTTCCCCCCGATCCCTCCTGGTTCCATTTGTTGATTCGTTTAGGGCTGGCTCTGTTTGTGGGGGGAGCCATTGGGATCGATCGCCAGTTGCGACACAAGCCCGCCGGAATGCGCACTCATATGCTGGTGAGTTTGGGAGCTGCCCTGTTTGCCATCATTCCGGCGGAAATGGGGGCGAATATTGATGCCATCAGTCGATCGGCCCAAGGTGTGGCTACTGGGGTGGGTTTCTTGGGCGCGGGGGAAATTTTACGCACCAAACGCAGCGAAGAGAAGGTGAAGGGATTGACCTCAGCAGCAGCCATTTGGGTCTCGGCCGGATTGGGGTTCGCGGCGGGCTGCGGCTTGTTAGGAGTGGCCACCCTGGGGGCCCTGATGGCTTTCCTAGTCTTGCGCTTGAATGGGGTGGAGCGGCGTTTAACTCGCAATTTTGATATGAACGCAATTATGGACGATGACTAAACTACAGCAGCTCCCACTTGCCAAAGCCGCCTGGCCCAAGATGGCGAATTTGGTTTATTTAGATTGTCATGCCACGACCCCGATCGATCCCCGAGTGGCGGAGGCCATGTGGCCTTTTTTAACGGACTATTTTGGCAACGCAGGCAGCAACCATGCCTACGGTTGGGCCGCGGCGGCCGCGGTCGATCGATCCCGGGCTACTTTAGCGACGGCGATCAACGCCAGCCCTGAGGAAATTTTGTTCACCAGCGGTGCAACGGAAGCCAACAATCTGGCCATCAAGGGCGTGGCCGAGGCCTATCTCAACAAAGGGCGGCACTTGATTACGGTGGCCACGGAGCATTCGGCGGTGCTGGATCCCTGTCGCTATTTGCAGTCCCTGGGGTTTGAGGTGACGGTTTTGCCGGTCGATCGCCTGGGTTTGTTGGATCTGGAGGCCCTGGCCCAGGCCATGCGGCCGGAAACGGTGCTGGTGTCGGTGATGGTGGCGAATAATGAGATCGGTGTTTTGCAGCCGATCGAGCAAATTGGGGCCCTCTGTCGCGATCGGGGCGTGCTGTTTCACACGGATGCGGCCCAGGCGATCGGGAAAGTGCCCCTTGATGTGCAAACCCAGTCGATCGATCTCATGTCCCTGACGGCCCACAAGGTTTATGGGCCCAAGGGCATTGGGGCCCTGTACGTGCGGCGGGGCAACTCCCGCGTGGCCTTGGCTCCCCAATTACACGGCGGCGGCCAGGAACGGGGGCTGCGGGCGGGAACCTTGCCCGTGTCGCAAATTGTTGGGTTTGGCCGGGCGATCGAGCTGGCGATGGAGCACCTGGCCACGGAAGCAGAACAACTGCAAATGCTGCGCGATCGGCTTTGGGAGCGATTGCAAACCTACTTTGCCACTGCGCCGGGTTTGGCCCTGGAACTCAACGGCCACCCCAGCCTCCGCCTGCCGGGTAACTTGAACGTCACGATCGAGGGCTTGCCCAACGGAGCCGTTTTGAAAGCCATCCAGTCGATCGCCGCTGTGTCTTCCGGCTCCGCTTGCCAATCGGAAACCGGCCGCCAATCCCATGTGCTCAAGGCGCTCGGGCAGTCGGCTGGCCCCCTGACCACAACGCTGCGGTTTGGGTTGGGTCGCTTCCATGACTTCGCCACGATCGATCGAGTTGCGACCCGGTTAATTGGGGCGATCGAACAGATTCGCCGCAACGCTGGAACCCTAGCGTGAAGGCTCTTCCACAGACTCAAACCGCATCCCAAATGGGCCACCCCTCGTTTAACGCCCCCGTTGACCATTGACCAGGCCTTTGACCAAGCCTTGACCCGGCATTAACCAGGCGCTGAGTCAAAAATCTAGCCAGTCCATGGCGGTCGGCCACGGTATTTTGCGCTAGGGACAGAATTTCCCCCTCAATTTCCAAAATTTCTGCTACCTTGCGCTGTATCGTGCCAAGGCCGCAATCATCGCTCACCCCACCCCCGGCTATTCCAAACCGCTGTTCAAAGCCGCTGTTCAAAGCCGTTGTTCAAAATCTCCATGAACAATCCGGTTTTCAGCACCGAGCGATCGGGTTATGCAATCAAGGTGGCATAACCGGCGCGATCGGGTAAAACTGATGGGGAGTTTGCTGAAAGGCGAAGTAGCATTCTCATGCACCCTAAATATTTGCCTCTAAATAACCCATTCAAAATGCTTGGGAGTTGATTAAATTTCTAATTTTGTCTGAATTTTGCTGTTCTTCATGTCATTTTTCACGCCATTGCAGTTTCATTTTCAAAAGCTTTTCTTGAAATAAACGGAATTTCGCTCTATTCACCATCCAATTCTATGGATTTAGAACCCTTAATTTTCAGCAATTGATAACCACCGATACCTATTGCTCACGTCCCCTGACCGCATCAACCCTCAACTTGCCTCGTTCATCGTGAGTCTGTCGGTTAGTTCCGTTGCTCCGCGATGTTTTCTCAACCGCTATCCCTACCCTTCCGGCTCTTCCTGTTGCCCCTATGACTCGGCTGTTTTCTAAACGATCTGGTTCTTCGCGATCCCAAGCCGCCCGTGGCTATCGTTCCAGTAAGGTGGGGCAAAACTTCAATCAGCGATCGCGGTTTTCTTGGCGATGGTGGCTGTTGGCGTTGGTGACCTGTGCGGCGGTGTTGGGAGGCAGCTATGCCTGGACGACCAACAATGCTTCGCTGAAAACCGCCTTGGACAATTCCGCCGTGGCCTCTCAGTCGGCTCCGCCCCTTTCCCTGGGTGAAGCGCTCGATCGCAGCATTGGTAACTTTCGCCAGCAAGTGACCAGCCAAGAGCAGGAAATTTTGATGGCTCTGGGGAATTTGCCCCAAGCTTTTGTGGGCAAACTGGTGCGGGATCAACGCCTGGCCAGCGGTGAGAAGGTGGTGGCGTTGACCTTTGACGATGGGCCAGCCCCCCGTTACACCGATCAAGTGCTGGACATTTTGAAACAGGAAGACGTGAAGGCCACGTTCTTTGTGATTGGTCGCATGTTCCAGGCCTTCCCGACGATCGGGCAGCGCGTGGCCCGGGAAGGTCACGTGATTGCGAATCACACCTGGTCCCATGGTTACCATCGCCATGCTCCGGCGGCGGCGGCCCGTGAAATTGACCAAACCGCCGCCATCATCCAAGCCAAAACCGGCCAGGTGGCTCGCCTTTATCGGCCGCCGGGTGGCGTTTTGAATAATGGGATGGATACCTACGCCCAAGGTCATGGATACGCCACGGTTCTGTGGGGCACGGATACGGGCGATTGGCGCAGACCTCCGGCGGCCACCATTGTCGATCGGGTGATGCGCACCATGCACCCGGGCGATATTGTGCTGATGCATGATGGCGGGGGCGATCGACACAACACGGTTGCAGCCTTACCCATCATCATTCGGCAACTGAAAGCTCAGGGTTACCGCTTCGTCACCATGCCGGAACTCTTGCAACTGCGGGCCCAAGCCAGCCGCTCCGCCAGCACCCGAGCCACGGCCAAGCCCCAACCAACAGCGACCGCAACGCAACCGGCTAACCCTGGGCCCGGGGCGATCGACCCAACGGTCAACGCTCCCATGAGTGCCCCCAATTCCACCATGGATCTACCGCTGTAGGAACCGCTGAAGTCGTTGCTGCTGTGTTCCCCGAATCGGCTGATTTGCCTGGGCCAAGTGCCAAATAGAGTCTAGGTTTCCCGAATTTGGTTATTTGCCTAGGTCAATTGCCAAATTGAATTGGCGCGCTATGGTGTATGGAACTTGTGCCGATCCCCGACAATTGCCTTGGGGATCGGTTCACGAGTGCCGCCCTATGCCAGATTTTGGCGCGAGGAGATCCCCTATGGCTAATGTGCAGACTTGCTCGACTTGCGGTGTGCGGATTGAAATGAATCCGCTGGGTGATCGAGTGCTGTTTTCCTATGGCAGCCCAGGCACGAGGGCGCGTCTCTGGAGCCGAGTTTGTAAATTTGTAGCCGATCGGGGAGGTTGCATTAACCAAGATCAAGGGGCGATCGGGGCCACTGAGCCAAGTGATGAATATAATCCGATGCCGGAAGGATAATCGAGCACGGATATAAAACTGAGAACGGAAGTGGCGGGTCAACCAACGACGATCGAACATGGGACAGAGAAAGTCCATCGGGTACTGCGTTGGGCCCGCCGATGGGGGCAGGGGATCGGCTGATCATCCCCTGCCTTTGGTTTTGGGAGAGCATTTTGAGCATGGGTCAAGATTTGGGCGATCGCGCCGGCCAACTAGGCAGCGGGTTCAAGGTTCACGGGTTCAGAATTCACAGGTTTCACCGCTGGCTCAATCCAGACCATTGGCAAAGCTGGTGGCAGGGTCGGTGGCAGACCGATTGGGCCAAGCTGCTGGGTCTGTGGCTGTTGGTGTTGCTGGTCGATCGGGCTTGGTTCGCGATCGACCAATCAGCCCCCGCCTGGGATCAAGCGGAATATCTGACGGCGGCCCTGACCTATGCCGATGCCCTGCGGAATCCCCAGTGGTTGTCTGGTTCCTGGTGGGTGGATTTTTGGCGACTCTCCCCCAAAGTGCCGCCCCTGGTGGCAATCATCACCGTGCCGTTTTTATGGCTGTTTGGCCCCACGGCCGATGCCGCGACGGCGTTGAATTCCGCCTGTTCGCTGCTGTTGCTGGGGTCGGTTTATGCGATCGGGCGGCGATTGTTCGATCGCACCACGGGCTGGTGGGCCGCCCTGCTGTGCAGTGTGATGCCCGGCCTGTGGCGCGTGCGGCTGGACTATCTCACCGAATTCCCCTTGGTGACCGTGGTAACGGCAGCCTTTGCGGCCCTGGTGTTTTGGGCAACAGGGGGCCGATTTGGCCCCTGGCGCGGACGTTTGGCCCATTGGCTGTGGGCGATCGGGCTGGGGCTGTTGTTGGGAGCTGGACTGCTGACCAAGCAACCGGTGGTTTTCTTCCTGGGGTTGCCCTGGGCGGGATTGCTGGCCGTTGCCCTCTGGCGATCGCGCTGGGAACGGGTCACCCAAGGCCTGTTGGCCCTGGGGATCGCCTGGATCGTAGCGGCTCCTTGGTATCAAGCGAATTGGCTCTTTGTGCTCAGTGGCGGCAAGCGGGCCACGGTGGATTCCGCGATCGTGGAGGGTGACCCGGCCCTCAACACCCTTGATGCTTGGATTTATTACCTGAAGCTTTTTCCGCAACATCTGTCTTGGCCCCTACTGGGTCTGGCGATCGCGGGGGGCTGTTTGGCCTTTCTGAAATATCAACAACAACTGGCCTGGCCCGATCGGCCCTTGCCCAGTTCACCGACTCCCAAGGGCGATCGCCGGGGGTGGCTCTGGACGTTGGGCTTTTGGCTCGGAGCCTATCTGTTGTGTTCCTTGCTGGTGAACAAAGACTGGCGCTACGTTTTGCCCTATTGGCCCGTGGGGGCGATCGTCTTGGCCCGAGGCTGGTTGGTTTGGGGAGCGCGGGTGCGGTGGAGCCTGTTGGGGCTGACGGTGTTGCTGTCGGTGCTCAGTTGGTTGCCGCCCACGGCCGCCGGGGTGGCTCCCTTGGTTCCCGGGCCAATGCGGGTGGTGCAATGGGGGCCCGCCTTGCCCCATGCCCAAGTGGTGCAGGCTGTGATCGATCACGCACCCTATCTGCAATCCACCGTGGGCGTGTTGCCCTCCACCGCCGAACTAAATCAACACAACCTCAATTTCTTTGGAGCCGCCCGAAATTTTCAGGTTTATGGTCGGCAGGTGGGCACTGATCCGCAAGCCGTGGCCCAAGATGCCCGATCGCTCGATTGGTATTTGCTGAAAACCGGTGACCAGGGATCGATGCGCGGCCGACGACGACGAGAGGCCCAAGCGGCCACCAGCCAAACCCTGCGCCAAAGTTCCGAGTTGCAGTTGGTGGAACATTGGCCCGTGGCGGCGGATGCCGAATGGCAACTTTGGCAGCGGCGATCCCCATCGGTGACGGTCGCTCCCTTGGCCAATCCGGCTCCCTTGAAGCTCATGGCCCAACTGCCGGAGCGGCTGCCCCCGGGCCAAGTTGCGCCGGTCACCTACCGTTGGCAGGGTCCGGCGGCCCAACTGCAAGGGGGCTTGGCCCTGTTGACCTGGCAGCGGGAACCCACGCCCGATCGCCCGGCGGGTCGCACCGGTTGGATTGACGATCGGGCCATTGGTCGCGGCCGGTTAATGACCCCTCTTCCCCCGTCCACCGGCCGGGCCTGGGAGGTTTGGGATCGATCAGCCATGGTCTTGCCGCCGGACTTGGCCCCCGGTCGGTATCGTCTTTGGGCGAGTTTGTTGCCCAACGATCCCCAATTGGGCGATCGGGCCCAGCCGATCGCGATTCCCACAGAGGCCACCGTGGTGATTGACCCGGCCGCCCCGGCCCAACCGGCTCCCGAACTGGACGGCGTGGCCCAACTGCGGCTGCTGGGATTGCAATTGCGATCGGGGCGATCAGGCTTGGAATCTGTGTTCAACACCATTGGCCGGATTAACCAATACAATCCCAATCAAACCTACGTGGCCCAAGCGGAACTGACCCTCCGTTATCGCCTCAGTCAACAGCCCGATCGACTCGGTTGGCGCTATGCCCTCGGCTTGGCCCAAGTGTTGGATCGAAACACCAGCGGCGCGATCGCCACCTTCGAGCAAATCACCCAAGCGGAACCACGCAACCCTTGGGCCCAGGCCTACTTGGCCGTGGTGCGGCTTTATGAATTTCAAACCGATGCCGCCTGGCCCGCCATCCAACAAGCCTTAGTCTTGGCTCCCCGAGTGCCCGAATTCCATTACCTAAAAGCCGTGGCCCATGCCCAACGCTGGGAACTGGGCCGGGCGATCGCGGAGTTGCGAATCGGTCAGTCCCTGGAGCCGGCCGCCACCCAAGGCCACCACCCCCCGATCGGGTTAATCCCGCCCACCAGTTGATTGCAACCTGTTGATCATGACCCGTTGATCGCGATCGGTCGCCTTGCCGTACAATAGGATGCTTGCTTATACCCTTTTTTGCCGCCAAGACCCAGCATCTGTTTAGGGCTGTGCAGTCCAGCGGTCTCAAGCATTAGCCCCTGTCGAGTTTCGACAGTCCAACCCTTAGTCAACAAGCAGAAACACCGCAATGGCTAAAAAGTCCATGGTCGAGCGCGAAAAGAAGCGCGATCGCCTGATTGCTAAATATGCCGCCAAGCGTGCCGATCTGAAGGCGCAGTTTGAATCCGCCCAGGATCCGATGGAAAAGCTGGCCCTGCATCGCCAAATTCAGCGCCTGCCCCGCAACAGCGCCCGGAACCGCCACCAAAACCGCTGCTGGTTAACTGGCCGTCCCCGTGGCTACTACCGTGATTTTGGTCTGTGCCGGAATGCTCTGCGCGAAATGGCTCACCAAGGCTTGCTGCCCGGTGTGGTCAAGTCGAGCTGGTAAGCAACGAACTGGCCAGCATCAGCAGTACCATTACCGCACTGTTTTGGGGCTTCTTGCCGAAGTCCATCCCGTTTTCACAAAAGCACGCCGATCCACCCGATCGACGTGCTTTTAGTTTTTGATCAGTCAGAATCAAAATAGCATCAGCCTCTAATTAAGATTGTGATCGCCAATTTCAAATATTTTTTCCTCGGTATAAATCCCCGATCGCCGCTGCCGGCCAAATACTTTCAAGCATCACCCGATCACCCACGCCGAACACCACAACGACTCTACAGGCTGCCATGATCGCTATTCCAAACTACATCAATCCTGATGAATACCTGATCATCGATCGCGATAGCCTCACCCGCCACGAATACCGTCGCGGTCTTGTCTACGCCATGGCAGGCGGCAGCGACAGTCACGCCCGAATTGCCATTAATCTCCTCAGTTTGATTAACTTTCACCTTCGGGGCACAGCCTGCCGTCTCTACAACGGCGATGTCAAAGTCAACTACCGCGACGAATTCTACTACTACCCAGATCTCTTCGTGACCTGCGATCCCCGCGATCGCGAAAATCGCACCATCAAACGCTATCCCAAACTGATTGCCGAGGTTCTTTCAGACAGCACCAAAGACTTTGACCGTAACCTTAAATTTACCGACTACCAGCAGCTCGAAAGCCTCGAAGAATACGTCCTCATCTCCCAAGACACTCAGCAAGTGGAATGTCGCCGCCGCCAACCCGACAATACCTGGGCAACCACCGTCTACAAAAATGGCGATCACGTCACCTTGAGCAGCATCGGTCTTGAACTTGATGTGGCCGAACTCTATCTTGATCTCAACTAATCATCACAAGACACTCACACCCCCATACAAATCCCCGATCGCCACCTTCAACCCAATACTCCCAAACTCCACTCGATCGCCCAAGCCGAACACCACAACGACTCTATAGGCTGCCATGATCGCCATTCCAAACTACATCAACCCTGACGAATACCTAATCATTGAACGCGATAGTCCCACCCGCCACGAATACCGTCGCGGCCTCGTCTACGCGATGGCAGGCGGCAGCGGCAACCACGCCCGCATCACAATTAATCTGCTCACCCTGATCGACCTCCATCTCGGCAATACTGACTGCCGCTTCTACAATGGTGATGTCAAAGTCAGCTACAAAGATGAGTTTTACTATTACCCTGATGCCTTCGTGACCTGCGATTCCCGCGATCGCACCGATCGCTACATCAAACGCCACCCAAAATTGATTGCCGAAGTCCTATCCCAAAGCACGCGAGCCTTTGATCTGGGTCAAAAGTTCGAGGATTATCGGCAAATCCCAGACCTAGAGGAATACGTTCTCATTGATCAGGATCAGCACTGGGTGGAATGCCGCCGCCGCCAACCGGACAACACTTGGACAACGGTGATCTATGGAACAGGGGATCAAATTACGCTTCAAAGTATTAATTTAACCTTCCCCCTTGAGCAACTCTATCGAGGCTTGGATTAGTGTTCGTTTGGGTCAGGCCCCAACGACTTTGAATGGGTTGATATTCCCGAAACAAGCCTAAACGAAAAACAAACCTAAACAAAATAGAGGCGGCGTTCGCAGCGCACATCGGCTGGAAGGCAATCCTTGAGGGCAACTTCGGCAATTCGATCGGCGTAGTAAGTGGTAATCGGCAGGCGAATTACTTGGGTGCTGCCGATGTGCATTTCGCTGAGCCAATAGATTTGGGCGGCGATCGTCAGGATGTCCGTTTGGCCGTGGCGGCGACGCACCAAAAGGGGCTGGGGGCTGGCGTTGGGGGCAACTTTGGCCTGTTTAGCACCGGTTGTGAGGACGATCGCCTCATGATCGTTGTGAACCCAAGCCCAACCTCGATCGGGATTTTGCCACTGTTCTTGGTTGGTGTTGGGGTCGATCGCCCGCACCGCCGCCCGCGCCAACACATCCTTCACCACTTCCACCACCTCCAATTGCTCTAACCCATGGGGTCGCAATTCGGCTTCTAGGGCTTGCAGGGTGGCTAATTCGCTGTTTTTGACGGTTCCATCGCGATGAATTACCACGTGGCGCAGGGGTTCACCGCTTTGCTCAGTGAATGCACCAAATAAGTCGAGCAAAATATTGCGCAGGCTGGTTTCGCTGAAGGTTTCGCCCCGCTGCATGGAGGCGCTTGACCAGCCGATCGCCTGGCCTTGGCGGTTGACCACAAAGGCAGAAGCCCCGATCGTCCGTTCCTCTTTGCGGCCCAAATCTAGCCCCACAAAAGCTTGGGCAGTTCCCGGCATTTGGTGCAACTGCCAGGGAGCATAGCCGAGTTTGGCCAGAATGCCGAACACCACGTTTTGATCGCGCCCATCATTGTTGATTTGGCGCATGGTTTCGCGCGTCACCATTTGCGAACAGTAACTCTGTTGATTGAGGATTCTTTTTAAGGTGAAGTAGGGGTTAACTTGGGCGTTGTAAATTGGGTCTGCTCCGTTGGGGACAAAGGCAAAAATTAGGTCATTAGCATTCACGGGCAAGTTCTGGCAAACCTGACGTAGGGAGAGGGAATTTTGCGGATCATAGGGACGTAAATCGCCAGCCCTCGTGAGTGTAATTCCAAATTCTTGGAACCGACTTTTTAGGGCTGACATATACTTTTTCACCTCTGCTTCCCAGGCTTGGGGATACAGCACTTGCGTCCGAATTTCTGCTGGTTTTTGGTGAAGGGTACGTTGCTTCCAACCACGCCAAGCTTCGTCTACGAGGATTGGTCGATCGGGCTGTTGTGGATCTGCTCCAAAGGATAGGTTTCTGGCCATGGAGCCAGCGGTCAATTGAGTGAGGCGATCGGGCTGCCAAGGGTTGGGATCAAATTCAATTCGATCACCACAAATAAATTCTCGTTTGTTTAAAAGGTCGATGGTCTTTTGCATTAATTCCCGACGCTTAGCCAGTGGCAAAATGCAATGGTTCAGCGATTTGCTGGGTAGGTCTTCACGGGCATAGATTCGTTTTAATAGTTGCGGTAGATGATGAAACGGTTGGTAGCGAGGCGGATAGCCCACTGCAACGGCGGGTTGATTGGGATCCAGTTGTGCGGCCAATTCTGGGGGCAGATTTTGGCGATCGCAGTGATAGTTCAATAGGCTTTGGTTACCTAATTCTGCGAGGGGTTGACCAATGGTGATCGGTGCAACGCCCAGAAATTGGCAACTTTTGCCATCGTAAGTATGAATCAGGCGCTGTTTGGGTGGAAACTGCTGCCAATCGAATTGGTCGATCGTGCCAATGGATTGATATTCATTCCGAAAGTGCAAGGTTAGGAAGAGAAATCCCGCCGAGTTTTGCCAAAAATCAAAGGTTAAATATCGTCTCGCTTCGGCAATGATTCGGCCTTGGGGATCCCGAATTTGCATCGGCGGTTCGTTGGAATAAATTCGTTTGCGAGTTTCTTGAACTTTCTTGGCGCTATGGGGATTAATGGTTTTGAAAATGCTGCACAACCGATAATTACAGAGTTGAAACAGCCAGTTCTGATATCTGGGTTCGCTCAGATCGATCGCCTCGCTCTTGAGGATCTCAATTTCCAAAGGTTCTGAGGAGGTTTCGCAAAACTGCCGCAAACAGGCTAATAAGTTCGCGGCCTGTCCCCGGTCTTCGGAAATCAGGGCGAGGCTGGACTGATCGTTGGTCACCCACTGATTGAGCCGAAATTTGCAGAATCTTGCGAGGGAGTAGAGGGTCTCGATCGGGGTGGCACTGCCGACGATTCGCAGTCGATCGCGCCGGGCAGGTACAGCGCCAAGGGGCTTGCGCGATTGAAAGCTGAGTTCTCGAATATCCACAATTGAAGCGGCTATAATGAACGCATGAATTATATCACTTAAAGCATTTTATTTTAAAGCACCTTGAAATTCATTCAAAGGTTATTATGAAACAATGCAACCCCACGCCCCCGATCGCCATCAAGTCGCCATTAAGTCGTCATCAATAAAATTCAATTAATCCAATTCAATTAGCCTAGATATTCATCTAATTTAATCAACAAGAATCAGCCAAAGCCAGTCAAGGTCAATCGATATAAACTAACCAAAATAAATGAGTAAATTCAGACCCGGAATAGTTCGGGAAAGCGTCCACAAAAGCAGACCAATATACATTAAGCCCAAAGTCCATTGATACCAAACCACCAGTGAAATTTCGGCGGGTAAATGCTCATCTCGCATCCGCACATCGCTAAACCCAATCCGAAAAAGATTGATGGCGCTGAGGTCGTAATAATTCAGCCAGGCCCAACGCCGGTTCCAAAGGAGAGGCATGAATCGTTCCCGAAAGAAGTGATAGCGCGGCATGAGGGGTAAACGGGCGATCGGGAGTTGCACTTGCCGAATTTCACCATTTTCCACAAAGTAGCTCACATCCATCAGGTCATGGAACCGGCCGCGCCAATAGAGCTTGATCAGTAGGGCGATCGGGACGGGGCCGATCGAGATGGCAATGCTGGCCAGCGTCCACCAAGGTCGATCGCTGGTTTGGAAAATGGTTGCTAAACCCAGGCTGAACAACAGTCCGGCGCTGCCGCCCATCCAGAGGGTTTCGGGCCAGGTGGGCACGATCGGTTGGGGGCGCAACTTGCGAAGCCGATCGACCAACCAAAACCAAAGGGCGAAAAAGGTCATGGCCACCAACCCCACCCCCAACACGAGGCCGGCGCTGGTGCCAGCCCGACTCAGCAAAATCAACAGGTTGGTTCCCAGCCATTGCAGGGCGATCGTGCCCCAGGAGAGGGGGGTGCTGGTGCGATCGGCCGTGACCCGATCGCGCACTTTCACATAGGTTGCCAGGTCAACGCCCTCGATCGACAGCATTTCCGCCACGGTGCGCAGGGGTTGCCGATCGCGGGCTTGGGCGATCGCCTGGGCTTGGGTGGGCGAAAACCCGATCGACACCAGCACCGCTGGCTTGGCCGCGTTCAGGTTCACCCCCGTGAGCCGCTGTTGCAGGGTCTTGAGCCGCAATTTAAACAGGGTGTAATCCACTTGATTGGCATCAGCAATCTGTTCCACCCGCCGAAAGTTCCGCACCAGGGTTCGTAAAACCGTTTCATTGCCCTGCAAAACCGGTACTGACAAAATGCGCCCAATTTCCCCGGGGGAGCCAATTAGTTTTGCTTGGTCGCTGTCAAAGTCCAGCCCGGACACGTTGATATAGGCTCCGGGGGCAAAGCTGGCGCTGGTGAAGTCGGCTTCGTCCAGAATGGTGGCCCCGCGTAGGTTCAGGGGTTTGGCAAACCGAGCATTCCGAAAGGAGCTTTCGCCATGGAATAGGCTGTCGATCGCATAAAAGGAACTGGCAAAACTGGCCCCATCAAACCGCACTTCGCCTTGCCAGTCGGCTTGGGTGAGGTCGGCGCTGCCATTCCAATGGCTTTTGCTGAAGTTGGCGATCGCCTGAAATTGCGATCGATAAAAATTGGCTCCCCGCTCAAAGGTGCTGGACTGGAAGCTAGCATTTCCGGCAAATTTAGCCCCATCGAACCGCGCTTCGCCCGTGAATAGGCTGTTCCGAAACTGGGCACTTTGGGCCACTAAGCCGGAAAAGCGGGCCCCTTGGCTGAAGCGGCTGAGGGAACCCACCAAGGCTCCGCCCAGACTCAGGCCCCTGGCTTCCACCGGTTCCAAAAAATAGGTGTTGGCTAGGCGCAGGGAACCGCTAATTTGCAGACCTTCAAGGACGATCGGGCCGCGAAAGACGGAAATTTGCCAATCCAGGGGGCTACCTTCATCGAGCAACAGCGACCGGGACAATCGGCTGAGGTGCAAGAGTCGCAGTCGATCGCGCCCCAGTTGTTCCTGTTCCGTGGGGGTCAGCAAGGGCGAAAGGGCCTTGCCATAGAGCGGCGCACGCAGGCCCAACCGGGCCAAATCCAAATCGCCCTGGATGCTGGATCCGCGCAAGTCGAGGCCCAGGCGTTCCTGTTGCAACTTGCTGGCGACCTGTTGATAAAAGGCTTCCCGAAAGTTGCCATTGTCGCTGCGCAGGTCGATCGCACTCTGGCTGAGGTCGATCGCGGGCTTGCCATCCAACAGTTGGGGATGTTCCAGGCGAGCGTGCAAAACCTCCAGGGTCAGGGCCGGGCGATCGACCGGAGCCGCCTGCACAGGACTGGCTGCCCACAGCCACCCACACCCGATCGCCAAAACCCAGCAGATTCCAACCCCCCAGATCCGCCAGCGGTTAAACCATTGCTGAAATCCTATCCCTCGCCCAATTGCCACCCACGCCATATCGCGTCTGCCACTCGCACCACGTCGCGCATTTGCTGAATATCATGCACCCGCACCCAGTCGGCCCCGCCGGCCACACAGGCCGCACAGGCCGCCCCGGTTCCCCAAACCCGCTGCTTCGGATCCGGTTGCTCCAGAATTTTGCCAATGAAGCTCTTGCGAGAGGGGCCCACCAAAAGGGGATGACCGAGCGATCGCAAGCTGGGCAAATGCCGCAGGAGAGCAAGGTTTTGTTCAGCGGTTTTGGCAAAGCCAATGCCCGGATCGATCGCAATTTGGGCCGCCGGAATCCCCGCCTCGATCGCCGCCGCCACCCGTTCCGCCAAGCTCGATCGCACGGCAATCACCACGTCGGGCAAGTGTTGATCAGGCAACTCACCCGACCCACCCTGACCCGCAAAATCACTGTAATCCGTAAGCTGCTGCATGGTTTGGGGCGTGCCACGCAAATGCATCAAAATCACCGGCACACCCAAGGTTGCCACCGTGGGCAGCAGTTCCGGGTCATACAAGCCCCCAGACACATCATTCACCACATCGGCTCCCGCCTCGATCGCCGCGCGGGCCACGATCGCTTTGGTTGTGTCGATCGAAATGGGCAAATCCAACGGCGCAAAGTCCCGCCACCCCCGCCGCAGGGCCGCAATGACCGGCACAACCCGATCGATCTCTTCCTGGGCAGAAACCGGCTGGGCATCGGGGCGCGTCGATTCTCCGCCAATATCTAACCAATCGGCCCCGTCAGCCGCCAGTTGGTGGGCCTGGGCGATCGCCGTTTCCAGTTGGTCAAATTGCCCCCCATCGCTAAAACTGTCGGGCGTGACATTCAGCACCCCCATCAAATAGGTGCGATCGCCCCAAGTCCAAGGGCGATCGCGCAAAATCCAAGGGGTCAAAGCACAGGAAGACAAGGGCACATCCATAACCAACCGAATGGGTCAAAAAATCATCAAGCCGGAATCCGCCCGGCCCATATCCACCCGGTCAAAACATGCTCAACCTTGACCGCAACCCAACACCAACTGCCCAACAAAAAAGGCAGCGAAGATCGCTACCTTTTACCTTGTGGACTGTTAGTCATCTGGGAGTGGAATGGCTCTCAGATCGGGGTTTTCGGACTTTCGCAAAACAGTTCATGCTGAAGAGTTTTCATGGAAACTGTTTGCAAATCGGAGCGGCGGGATTCGAACCCACGACCCCCACTACCCCAAAGTGGTGCGCTACCAAGCTGCGCTACGCCCCGATAGCCCAGTTACTATAGCATGTTTATTTGATTTGCCAAGGGCCCTGGTTAAATTTCTGTGCCCAAAGTGGCCAAGGCGGTCGATCGAGCTGGCCAGCCCGGGCCAGCGCGTCCTCAGAAATGATGGATTGCCCAGGCCCCAATCGTCGTCACAAGGGGCTTAGGGCCTGTCGTCATTTCCATCGCCGTAGG
>NZ_LIRO01000009.1:0-333 GCF_002742025.1 Limnothrix sp. PR1529 | reverse complement strand
ATCAGGGTTTCAGGCGATTGGACGACAGGCCCTAGGACTCTTCGGGCCTGAGGGGCTTGTCCCTTGCATCCGGGCCCGGACGACCATTCCGGCTACCCAATTGACGGCGCACATCGTCGATCGCGTCATTCAACTGGGCAATTTTGTCCTCCAGTCCTTGGCGCGCCGTTTCCATGCGGGCTTCACTGCTTTCGCTGGCGGCCAACCGGGGGCGACGGCGGGGACGCGGCGGCAGCTCGGCCCCTTCCCGATCGCCCTTTTCCGTCAGCTCTTCCAGTCCCTCATCGGAGTTGCGCGAGGCCAGGGCAGCCCCCACCAGGCCCCCCACAGCGC
>NZ_LIRO01000058.1:0-35979 GCF_002742025.1 Limnothrix sp. PR1529 | reverse complement strand
GGACTATTTCCAATCCGTGGCTCCCTGGGGATATCAAGGCCTCTATCGGTTGGGCAGCATCCTCGGCTTAGATCCGATGGTTTTCAATAAATTGCTGCCGATCGGCCTAGGAACCCTAACCACATTTCTGTGTTTTCAAGTGGTTTGGCAACTGTTGCCCGTGCCCTTGGCGGCCTTCAGCGCCTGCGTATTTTTAAATCAAAATTTATGGATTGCCGATGATCTCGTTTCCGGTGTACCCGTTGCTTTTATTTATCCCCTTTTCTTTCTGTTTCTAAAGGGTTGGTTAGGGCGATCGCCCTGGCAACTCTTCAGCGCCATCGGGCTTTTAGCCGGCTTCTATCCCCATGGCGTTTTATTGGGATCTTCCCTGATTGGCCTAGATTTAATTTGGCGAACTTGGCTAATTGCTCAGCGATCACCGTTCCAGGTGCGATCGCTACTGAAAACCCTATGGAATCAGCGCCGATTAGAACTCAGTTTGTTGATATTTTCAGGCTTAGTTCTATTGCCCTTCCTCGGCAAATCGAGTCAATACGGCCCGGTGCTAACTGCCGCTGAAGCCAAAACCTTTTGGGCCCAATTTTTCCAGGTGGAACCGGCTTGGGCTTATTGGTTCAAGCATCGACGCACGGGACTGATTCCAATCGATTGGTGGGAAATTGACTTCGCCTTCCCGCAAATTATTTTGACCTTACTCTTTCCGATTTTGTGGTGGCAGCGCGATCGGTTTCCTCTGGCCCAGACCACGCGATCGAGCTTGGTCTTTGTGCCGCAGTTATTAATCGTCTCTGGGGCTTGGTTTACCGTTGCCCACCTTCTGCTCTTTCGGTTGCATTTGCCCAACCGTTACTCAGAACATTCCCTGCGCATTGTTGTAGCCATTTTGGGTGCGATCGCCCTGAGCTGGCTAGTGCAAAAGGCTTGGCAATGGGCAAAATCACGCCCGCCCAATACAAAATTGAGCAATTCAAAAGCCAAAGGCTTGGTGTTGCTCATCACCGGTTTTTTGCTGATTTATCCCTTCACCTTTCCTGGTTTTCCCGCCACGCAATACGAAATTGGCAACCATCCCCAACTCTATGAATTTTTTCAGAACCAACCGGTTACCATTCGGATTGCTTCCACCACCCGTGAAACGGATAACTTGCCCAGTTTTGCCCAACGCTCCATTGTAGTCGGCCCCGGGTTCACCATGCGCTACCATCGTCGTTATGCCACAGAGCTATTGCAGCGGGCAACGGATTTAATTGTGGGGCAATATACCCCGAACCCCGATCGCCTACGGGAGATTTTGAACCGCTATTCAGTGGATTTTTGGTTGCTCGATCGGGCAGATTTTGACCCCAATCAGCTCCAAAAAATGGGCTGGGTTCGTTGGTTCCGCGCCAGCCCCCAAGAACCCCTAGCGATCGCCCATCGCCAAGCGATCGAACAATTAAGGCGGGGCGAAGTGCCCGTGATGCAAACGCTGCTCGATCGTTGTCAGCAATTCACCGATCAATCATTGGTTGTTCTGAATGGCAACTGCTTAAGATCGTCCCTTTAATCCCATGCATTCAGTCTGTCTGATCACGGCTTACTGATGGATTTCATTCCTTAATTTGATTCACGCCCTTCATTCCATTGCAGATCAACTTCCATCAAGATGATTAACCAAACAATTAGCCAAAAAATTCTGACCAGTTTGCAAAAGGGATTTCAAACCGGGTTCCAAAGTCCTCGCCAAGCTCCCCGCTGGACAATCTCCTTACCCCTCTTGGGTTTGATTTTGTTAAGTGGCGCGATCGCCCTCTATGGCATTAACTGGGGATTGCCCGACTGGAAAGGTTGGGCCGCCGATGAGCTAACGCCAGAACGGGTTTTAGAGGCGATCGATCAAAAATTTGCCAACGGTTGGCACTATAAATATCCACCCTTTCACTATTACCTACTGACCCTGCTCTATTCGCCCCTGTTGGTACTGAAACAACTGGGCTGGGTTTCCTTTGAAGACCTGAAAACCTATAGCCTTTTGTTCTATCTCAATCGGCTACTTTGCGTGGTCATGGGCATGGGAACCATGGTCTTGATGGTGCGGTTGGGAGAAATGATTTTTGATCGCAAAACGGGCTGGCTAGCGGCCTTATCCATGGCCCTCACGCCCCTTTATGTCTACTACGCCAAAATCGCCAACTTAGATATTCCCGTTTTGTTTTGGTCGATCGCCTTTTTAATTGTCTATGTGGAAATTCTGAACCATCACCGCTTTCGCGACTACATCATCGGCGCAGTTTTAGCCGCGATCGCCGTTTGTACCAAAGATCAGTTCTATGGATTTTGCATCCTCACGCCGTTCTTTGTGATTTGGCACTATTGGCAAAAACAACGGCTGAGCAATCCTCAATTCACCCTTTGGCAAGCGGTGCGCGATCAACGGGTGGGCTATGGCCTTGGTGCAGGGGTTGGAGCATTTTTAATTCTGCAAAATGCCCTCTTTAACTTCCAAGGGTTTATCGATCGATTCAACTTAATTCTGTACGGAGGAGCCAGCATTCGCCCTCGCTACGAAGAAAGTTTGCAAGGGCAGTGGGAAATGCTGGGCCAAAGTTTCGGGCATTTGCAATTTTCCTTTGGCTGGCCCCTTTGGTGGCTGGCTTGGGTCGGAATAGCGCTCTATGGCTGGCGATTGGTTCGATCGCTCCGAGGCCATTCCCAACCGGGCTGCACCTCTCTTCATCCCACTGATCGGCAATGGTTGCCGCTCTATCTTTGGGTTCCCGGTATTTCCTATTACCTGTTTTATATCGCGCCTATTTTGTACAACGATGTGCGCTATTTAATGCCCTTAATGCCTCTCTTTGCCTTCTTCGCGGGTTCTGCCATGGCCCAGTTGAGCGATCGCCTAAAACCTTGGTTTTTTCCCGGTGCTTTCATCACCACCCTCGCCTTGAGTTATAGCCTGGGTTACAGCTGGACAGTCAACAGTTTAATGACCCATGATTCGCGCTATTTTGTTGAAGAATGGATGCGATCGCAAATTCCCGCAAATCAATTAATTCTGGAAGTGGGCATTGAGAAATATTTGCCCCGCACCACAGGATTCCAAGCCAAATTGCTTGAAGAACCGGACTTGGGCCAGGTGAGCGCCCTCAAGCCCCAATGGATTATTGTCAGCAGTGGCTATGACCAACGCCGCTTTTTGCAAAATTCTCCAGGTCACCAATTTTTTGAGCAGTTACAATCGGGAAAGTTGGGCTACGAACTGGCGCTGCAATACCAAACCAAGCCCAAGTGGTATTGGTTCGATCGCCCCACGGTGACCTATCGACTGTTGGATGACATGAAAATTTATTCCAACTTCGACAAAATCGACCCTGAAATCACAATTTATCGATCGAATAAATCGACTGAATAAACCGCCAACTTTTAATCATGATGCCCTTCCCCGCCCTGCCCCGCGCTTCCCGTCGCCCTCGGATCTTCGCGTCCCTCCTGGCTCGTTCTGGGGTGGTGGGCTGGGGGTGCTTGGCCTGCTTGCTGATCGGCTGTGGCAATGGGAACCGCAGCGATGCAGCAGTCACCACCGAAGCTCCGGCAGCCCCAGCGACCCAGCCTGTGGCCTTGAACAGCGAGACCCCATCGGCTCCGGGAGCGGGTCAGTCGCCCACCGTGGATCGGGTGGCGGCGGTGGATGCGAATCGCGAAATCGCCAACGGTCGCCTGGGTCGGGTGCGGCTGGGCATGACCCTTGCCGAAGCCAAGCGGCTGATGGGGCCCAATGTGCGCTGGGAAAATGTGCCGAATCTGCTGGTGGACTTTGGTGGCATCGCGGCCAAGTCGGGATCGCAAACGCTGTTTTATGTCATTTACGAAGCAGCAGGCGGAGCACCACGCGATCGCGACCCGATTTCCATGCTGATGACGGAGAACGCCGCCTACAAAACCGCCGAAGGAATTGGCCCCGGCAGCTCGATCGCCCAAGCCGAAGCGGTCTATGGCAAAGCCACTCTCAGTTTCAATTGGGATGATGAAGCGCGGGAATATGTCAAATTTGCCAGCCAGCCGGTGGGTCTGATTTTTCGCACCCAAGGTCAGCCCAATGACTTCGATGGCAACTATCCCACCACCCAAGGCCAAAGCGACAGTTTTTACAGCACACAACGTTATCACCCCACCGCAGCCATCAAAGCCGTGTGGGTCGCTTCGCCCTAGTCGCGCAACAGGCTTAATGTATTGGGTCAAAGCGGCAAAGGCAGTCGTCGTAACAAGGGGCTTAAGCCCCTTGCTGCCTAACGGTTTGGTGGCGACAACAGTCAGTTGACTTGGCCTATCACGTTAAGGCAGCCGCGCCACTAGGGTTCCGCGCTGGCCGCCAACTCCAAAAACCGCTTTGCTCCAGCCGCCCGCAAGCGTTCCGCCCCCTCGGGCCAATCCATCAACAATGCCTGATCGAGATGGGTGAAGTCGGGGCCATAGTCACCAATTCGGTTGGGGTCGGCTCCGGCGGCCAACAAGCGGCCGATCGCGCCGGCCTGTCGCCAAGCCACGGCAAACCCAAGGGGCGTTTCTGAATCATCCGTGACGGCGTTGGGGTCGGCTCCCCGTCGCAACAGCAAATTGATCATCGGCAAGTCCCCTTCAACAACAACATTGAGCAGGGGCGTACAGCCAAAGTTACCGGGCGGGCCATCCACGGGCGCGCCCCGATCGAGCAGCCAAGTCACCATCGATCGGTTGTGCCAAATGGCGTAGTCCAGCAACCTGGCTTCGTTGGCCTGGTAAAGCTCGGGATGTTTGCCCAACAACAATCGCAGCCGCCGCCGATTGCCGCGTTGAATGTAGCTATGTGCTCGACGAATAAGACCACGACCCATGGGCGATCGACCTGCTAAATGAATTCACAGATTTGCTTGGAGTTGCTGTAGTGGATCGATGAGGATTGGTAAATTATTTTGAATCGTTGACCATGTAATTCGTAGACTAATTTGAAAATATTCATGAGCCATAATGTTTCTCATGTCGCCCATGAGTCGCCAGGGAATTTCAGGTGCTGAAGCTTGAATATCAGCAGGAATATTAATCGCAGCCTCACCAATAATAATCAAGTCATAGAGAACAGCTTTAACGATGGTTTCATTTTGGCTAAATTGATCGAAACTGATGCCAGCAGTTCGGCTCTGAATGCTATCAATCGCACTGAGAATATCTTGGATTCGCTCTTTTGCGGATCTAGAAGACATGAACTGCTTCCTCCAGAATGGGTTCCCTGAGATGTTCTTTAAGGGCATCAACAGTTCCCAAATCAACAGGACATTGAAACAGATCTTCTAGATAATGCTTGATGCGGAAAAACTCAAAGAAGCCAATTGATTCATCCAGTTCTACTAAGATATCAATATCGCTTTGAGAGTTGGCTCGATCGCGAGCAACGGAGCCAAAAAGATTAAGTGACCTAACGCCTAGTTGGCGCAGTTCTTCTTGGCGAGATTGCACTAGTTTGAGCGCATCCAACTTTCTCATATCTTTACTGTTCAGCAGTCGCGATCGTGACCCATATGATATTAGCGCCTGTAGGGTGGGCAATGCCCACCTAAACTTAGGGACTATTGCTAAAACTGCTGGAAGAGACGATTTTTAAAGATAGATGATGTCTTAGCTAGATAGTGGTGGGCAATGCCCACCCTACTCGCTCTTCAAAAAACTCCTAGAGTCTACTTCCTTAAACTTTATTGTATAATTTCTCTTAGACATAACCAGCTACAAAACTTTCTCCACCAATCAAGTTATGCAAGTTAGGCTGTCACACTTCCGACGCTTGCTCTCCATCGTTCTTGCTTGTTGGTTTTTCAGTGCTTCTGCGATCTTGTTGTTGCCGAAAATGGCGATCGCCGATTCCTTGCCGCGCCTCGATTCTTCCCTGTCGGAGCAGGTGATTGAGGCTGTAACCAAAAACTCGAAGATGCGTGAGTTTGTTGAGGTGATTGTCCAACAAGCCCAAGTGGGACGATTCCCCCTGCGCGATATCGAAACGCAATTCAAGGCAGCCTGGGAAAGCACTGCTCAGGTGATTTCCGATCCACATGTATCCTCTGGTCTTGCGCAAGTCCTGCATAATAAGCAGTTGATTAAGGATGCCGATCGTTTTCTGAAACAGTCACCGGCCCACCTGTGTAACGCCTATCGAGATTCTCTCCAGAATGTGGACAACTCCACTTGGGAAGCTCTGGAGGCAGGGGCGCGATCAGCTATGACACTCACTTCTTCGATCGCGGCTGCCTCGGCTTCGGGGGCTGGTTCCCTGGCGGGCTACGCTGGGCTAGCCTCAGCCGTTTCTGACCTTGGCTTAGGCGGCGTTGTCACCTTGATTGCTGGCTTGCTAGGCAGCAGTACAACAGGAGCGGCAGCCACCGCTGTAGTCACTTCGGCTGTGGGCGGCCCCATCGCGATGAGCACATTGCTCGTTGGGGGGACAGGCGTGATTGCCCTGGGAACCTATGAAGCTGGTCACGCAACCTTCAAAAAGCTAGGTGAATGGGCAGAACTCTATTGCAATTCTCAGTTTTAGAAAATTACATCTTGTAAACTAGCAAGTAGAGTTTTTAATGCCCACAATCTGTTAGAAAAGGTTGCCTTCATCCTCAAAGTAGCGATTACGCGTTCCCAAATAATGATCGAATTTAGATAGTGCCTATGAGGTAATAATTTTCTGGAACTGATTGCTTACGTCGTAAGACTTTCACTGGCTCATCATTACTAAATTACAGTATTACCAGTTAAGAAAAATTCTGGTTCTTCCAGCTTAGTAGGTATCATTCCAAAACTCAGTATATGGTTTGGCTACCATAACTGACATGGTGTTTTCTAAACCCTATCTAAGAAAAATTATAAGGAGTCACGCTTCCCCCAGCCACTTGCCAGCCCGTTTCGCCCCTGCGCCACACCCGCATATAGCGGAAATCTCCCGCAAAAGCATTTCCTAGATACGATCCACTCAAGAAAATATGCGCCGATGCAAGCGCAACATTTTCGCTCAAAACTCGGATTTCTAGCGCCTTAGACACCAACTCATGAAACTGAGTGCCTCCTGTGCGATGTAACTCTAAATCCATCGCCTTAGTCGCTAGCTCACCAGTTGGGCCAGAAAAGAGCAAATTATCAGCAATGAGCGCGTCCAATTCAGACAGATTAGACGTGCTCATCGCGGCACGCAGTCGCGCTTCACACTCGCAAATTTCGGTTTCGATTGCTGAATTCATGGCGGCTGATGACATTTTGGTGATGCTTCATTATGACTCATCATTTCATTCACCAGCCGCCACCGATTTTCCAAGGTGTTGATCGTAACTATTATGGTTGTCGATCGCCCCAACACGCCATCAACCGATCGCAACCTAAGCACTCCCAAATACAGGATTTCAAGCCCGTATCAACTAAGCCTCACTCCCACTAATAAACGGGTTCTTCCTCATAATTACCCGGCGGACTATAGCGACAAACCAAAACTGCACTACCGCCCCCGATCGCGACACCACAGCCCACTTGCGTCGTGTTCCGCCAAACCACTTGGGTATAGTGCCCCACATCGGCCCAGTTGCCCGTGGTACTGACATCCGGGAAAATTCCGGGCTGAAAATATTGCTTTTCGCTACCCCAAAGATCAACCAATTTCGCAGCACTATCGGCTCCCACCGTGCCCTTGGCGAGGTTCTCGCCTTCCCCGTGGGGATCGGTTGAGTGATCGAATTGGCCAGTGCTGGCTAACTGGTTAGCCCAGGATTGGGCATGGGCCGCCAATGTGGGCGACCAAGTGAGGTCGGGCACGCCAACTTCCTTTCGGTATTTGTTGTGGGCTGCCAGAATTTCTTGCTCCAAGGCCTTGGCTTGCTTGGCTTGGCCAGAAGTAATCGCGCGGCCAATATCGCGAGTCTTGGCAACAGCGAGATCCGGCAGACCACTAGCCGCGATCGCCCCAGCCAGCACAACGGAACCCAGCACCCAAGGCGATCGGCTCCCCCCAAACTTACCCAACACTGACTTGAACATAGATCACCTCTTAAGGATTTCAAGCATGAGCATGATGGAGCCGATCGCCCCTAGCCAATCGTGCCAAATAGCCTCTATCTTCTTCGCTGCTTTTTCTGGTTTCTTACAGCGATTTTAGCTATCGTTCCTCGCCACAAAATACTGAACATCACGCTCAATGATCGCCTTGATCGGCTGATGGAAAGGAATCACCTCAGAGGTGCTCAGTTCAGTTTTTCAATCTGCTTCTGAGCAACTCGGTTGACTAACCTTAATTGAGGCGATTTTGTGACCGCAGTTAGCGGCAGGTGCGTCCTACAAACGGCCTGCTGTCATTATTTTTAACTCTAGAAATTTGGTCTGGGGTGATCGCTTAACGATCCCTTCATACCCAAAATCGAGGGTTAACAAGGGGTTGAGACCCCCTGGCTGGGATGGGAACGATCGCTATTGCGGTTGCGGATCGCGCCAGAGAATTAGCCGATCGCTCATCGGTTGTAACTGCGTGCCGGGGTAATAGAACTGCAAGATGCGGCTGGCATTCCACCCGAGCTGAGCCAGCTTTTGCGATCCCGCTTGGCTCAGGCCCGCGCCGTGACCCCAGCCGCCACCCACAAAGGCATAGCCCCGCAACGGTTGCGTGCCACCCCCGATCGGCTCCAGGTAAAACAACGTGCTGCGCGGAGCCATGAAGGCGCTGCGAACCGCGTCTTTTTCGAGCACCAGGGGCCCGCGATCGGTTGCGACGGTCAGCTTGCGTACTCGGCCGCCGGGCGATCGCTCCGTCACGGTCAGGCTTTGGACGGTTTTCAGGTTGGCGCAATCACTGTTTTGGGCCCGACAATAGCGCTGCAAGCCTTGGGCAATTTCCGGCAGGGTGCTGCTGCGTCGCCAGCGGAAATCGCGCCAACCCAGTTCGTTCCAACCCTGGGCGATCGCCAGGAATTGCCGCAGGTTGCGCTCATCGGACAGGGGCCGCGCCGCCAAGTCCCAAATCGGTTGATGGGCATCGACTACGGGCCGCAGGTAGGGGCGATCGGGCCCGTCCCACACATCCGTAAAGTGGGCTGTCACGCCGCCGGAGGTGGAAAAGTAGAGCGCGTCAATCAGCTCGTTTTGGTAGGTGAGCACCTGACCGTTGGTGGCGGCGATCGCCCGATCGACCCGAGCTGTGGCCGCCTTTAGGCCGCGATAGACCTGGCAATGGGTATCCGCGCAGAGTTGGTAGCCATCGATCGCAAACCGCCGCAAATTCCGCAGGGCATAGGTGCGCGCCAAAATCGCCTGGGCTTGCAGGGCGGATTCCGGTGCGCCGGCCCCAATTTCGTAGGGAACCACGCCGCGCAGGTAGGTTTCCGTGGGTACGGCATTGACGATCGTGTAGCTGCCATAGGCGTTGCGCTGGAGCTTCAGGGAACCGGCAAATCGATCACGCCCCACCTCGATCGCCCCTTTGCCCGCCGAAATCTCCAGCCGTTCACTGGCAAAGGAGCGTCCCCCGATCGCGCCGCTGACCAACAGGTTGCGATCGCGCCGCTGACTAAACAAACTGGGCTGGCCGCCGGTTGTGGCGGGCGGGTTGGCCCGAACGCTATCCAGCAACAACCGCCGCAACAGGGGCTGGTGATAAATTTCCCGCTTGGCCCACACCTGCCAGCGCTCCGACGGTTGGGCCAACTCCACCTGAATCCCGCGCGATCGCCATTGGGTCGCGGCCGCCTCCGCCGTTTCAAAGCTGCGGTAAGTACCCAGCACCACCCGCTCATCAACAACGGGTTCCGGCAAGGGTTGGGTAACGGGTTGCAACACCAAGCGATCGCCCGTCAAGGTTTGGGTGCGATCGAGCGAATCCACCTTTACTGTTAGGCGATCGCCCGGTTGTGCCTTCAACTCCAAGGTTCCCGGCTGTTCCCCAAACCGCTGCACAATCCCAATTTGCAGCACCGGATTGGTCGCCGCGATCGCTTCCGGAGCCATCACCCACAGCAGCGCTCCCACCCAAAAAACTTGCCGCATTGTTCCCCTCAAAAACGAACCCATACTAAGTGATTTTACTGATCTCCATTTGCCACAGGTCAAGGGATCAGCAGGCTGCACCCACCCCCCGCAGTCAGGATAATTTGACGTATTGCAACTCGAAATCAATATGACTATGATAAAGACAACCCGATCGCGCCCCTCCGTTTCCCTAGCCCCTGTCTTAAAGTCGTTTCATCAAGTTGGGTAATTCACCATGGCTGTTTCTGCTCCCATCATTAATATCGGCATTCCCGAAGCCGATCGCGCCAACATCGCCGCCGGCCTCTCCCGCGTCCTGGCCGACACCTACACCCTTTATCTGAAAACCCACAACTTCCACTGGAACGTCACGGGCCCGATGTTCAACACGCTGCACCTGATGTTCGAGGGACAGTACACCGAACTCGCCCTCGCGGTGGATTTGATTGCGGAACGGATTCGATCGCTCGGCTTCCCGGCTCCCGGCAGCTACAGCGAATATGCCAAGCTAACCTCCATTCCCGAGGCTGAGGGCGTTCCCAGCGCCGAGGTGATGATTGCCCAGTTGGTGGAAGGCCAAGAGGCCGTCGTGCGCACGGCGCGGGCGGTGTTCCCCCTGGCCGATGCGGCGAACGATGAACCCACGGCCGATCTGTTGACCCAGCGCTTGCAAATTCACGAAAAGAACGCTTGGATGTTGCGGAGTTTGTTGCAATAGGTTCAGCCTTTCGCCCCTCCCGATCGCGCTAAGGGCGATCGACCATCACGCGAGAACCCCGATCCTGCCAGCACTGGATCAGGGTTTTTCGCGTTAGTTTTGAACTAATCCACCTTGACCCACCAGGGCGATCGTCCCTTCTCTGTCCCTCAGGAGATCCCCACCATGCTCCAAAGTCTCGAAATCGAAAACTTCCGCCAGTTTTCCCACTTCACCATCCCGAAACTGGGCCGCATCAACCTGCTCACCGGCAAAAACAACAGCGGCAAAACCTCAGTCCTAGAAGCAATTTACTTGCTCATGACCCAGGAGCATCCCGCCCAGTCCATCGTTAACTTACACATCAATCGTGGCGAAGTTTCTCCTCTTGGTAACTCTGGAGAATATGTAAATTCTAGAGAATACATTGCAGAGATCACTCATCTATTCAATAATCGAAATGTGAACAATGGAGAAGTTGTAAGAATTTTGGGTTTACACCAAGAAGGAACGAAAGAAAGCATTTCTATTCAAATTGATACAAGTCAAAAGGGAGGCTTAAAACTTCATAGTCTTTCCGACATTCGCAAAGAAACTTGGCCAAAACTTCTTCTAGAAAAACAGGATCAAAACTTCGGTTCGCTGTCATATTCAGTTGATATATCTCCAGACTTCAAAATTCCTTTTGATCGATCTCTCTATTCTCAAGATTCTTCTCCATATGATCAGGATCTTGAATTTTTAGTATCAACTGATTTGAATTCTGAAAAAGTTGCAAAACTTTTTGATGAAATTGTTCTAACACCAGAAGAAGATCTGATTATAGAGGCAATTCAGATTATTGAGCCAAGAATCAGAAGAATCGCACCTGATCACGGTAAATTTGAAAGAGTCAATCTGAGTTCTAGGCAAGGATTTCTAATTCAGTTTCGTGATGAAAACAACCGAAATCCTATGGGAAGTATGGGAGACGGAATTTGGCGACTACTTGGCATTGCGTTAACGATGGTTAATGCAAAAGGGCAAGTTCTATTAATTGATGAAATTGACACTGGCTTTCACTACAGTGTCATGGTTGATCTCTGGAAATTTATCTGGAAAAGTGCCAAAAAGCTAGATATCCAAATTTTTGCAACAACTCATAGCCGTGATTGCTGGGAAGCCCTATCAGAAGTTATTGCTGAGAATGAAATTTCTTCTGATGACATTATGTTGCATCGAATCGATAGCAGTAGAAGCAAGAGTATCACTTTTACTAGTCAGCAACTGGTAATTGCAGCAAATCGTGATCTGGAGGTTCGTTAGAAGTGTCTAAAAAATCGAAAAATCCTCGAAAGCTTTTGATTGCACAGTCTGATAGCCTATTGCAAGTAGATAAAACATCAAAAAGCTCTTATAGACTTTTAGTTGAAGGCAAGAATGATTATTTGGTTATACCTGAAATTATTGAAGCCTATGGCATTCCATGGAAAATAGAAGAAAATGGTATCCAGAGAACCGTTGTCAATATTCAACCGATGGGGGGGATTGATAATATTACAGATGACGTGATCTCAACTGAGCTTAAGAGTTCTGGACTCTCCGCACTTGGTATTGTTATTGATGCAGATAATATTCAGGGTAAAAAATCAGATGATGTTCAGAATTGGATTAAGCTTCGTGACAAATGCCAAAAGGTAGATGAGCTTACAGATATTAATATCTCTAACGTACCGGAAAAAGCTGGATTTATTACACAGTTAGAGAATGGAATTAAGTTTGGTATCTGGGTAATGCCAGATAATCAGTCATCAGGAATGCTAGAGACATTTTTAGCTTCTGTGGTTCCACTTGAGCAGGCTAGTCTCTGGAGTTACGCCGTGGAAGTGGTTGAGCATGCCCGAGAATTGGGTGCTCCATTTATTAAGAATCATCGGGATAAAGCGCGCATTCATACCTGGCTGGCTTGGCAGAATCCACCAGATCAAAGCTTATACAATGCTGTCCAATCAATGAAAGAAGACGAAAAGCTGAATCTAACTAGTCCCCAAGTTCAAGCTTTTGTGGACTGGTTTAGACGGCTCTATGACTTATGAGCCGGTAATCTGTAGGGCGGGCTTGCACCCCAAAATTGATTCAACCAATTGATTCACAGGATGGATTGGCGCTGTGGCTGACCGGATGCGGATTTGTGTGACGATCGGGACTCGACCGGAAGCGATCAAGATGGCTCCGGTGGCGCGGGCGTTTTTGCAGGACGATCGCTTCGAGACCCAAATTCTGCTGACGGGCCAACACAAGGAAATGGTCGAGCAGGTGATGCGGCTGTTTGAGTTGCAGGGCGATCGGGACTTGGCGATTATGCAGCCAGGGCAGACCCTGACGGATATTACCTGTCGCAGCTTGACCGGGTTGGGGGAGCTGTTCGCGGAAATTCAGCCCCACTTGGTGTTGGTGCAGGGCGACACGACGACGGCCTTTGCGGCGGCCCTGGCGGCGTTTTATCAGCAAATTCCGGTGGGGCATGTGGAGGCGGGCTTGCGAACCGATAACCTCTACAGTCCGTTTCCCGAGGAGGCAAACCGGCGGCTAATTTCCCAGGTGACTCAGTTGCACTTTGCGCCGACGGATTTGGCGGTGGCGAATTTGCAAAAGTCGGGGGTGATGGGCGAAATTCACCAAACGGGCAACACGGTGATTGATGCGCTGTTGGCGGTGGCGGCAAAAAATCCGCCTTGTCCGATCGCCCCGTTGGCTGGAACTGCAACGGCCGGGCGATCGCTCGATTGGTCGGCGGGGCCGGTGATTTTGGCGACGGTGCATCGCCGGGAAAACTGGGGCGATCCGCTCACTGAGATTGCCGATGGGTTCCTGGGGCTGCTCGATCGCTTCCCGGATCTGTCGCTGGTGTTGCCGCTGCACCGCAACCCGACCGTGCGCGAACCGCTGATCGGCAAGCTGGGGCCCCACGATCGCGTGTTTTTGACGGAGCCGCTGGACTATTCGGCGCTGATTGGGGCCATGCAGCGATCGACCCTGATTCTCACGGACTCCGGCGGGTTGCAAGAGGAAGCCCCGAGTCTGGGCAAGCCGGTGCTGGTGTTGCGCGACACGACGGAACGGCCCGAGGCGATCGCGGCGGGCACAGCCAAACTGATCGGCACGGCCACGGCGGACATTGTGCGAGAAGCGAGCCTTTTACTGAGCGATCGGGCTGCCTACGAGGCCATGGCTCACGCGGCTAATCCCTTTGGGGATGGTCAGGCGGCGGCACGAATTGTCCAAGCGGTAGCCGCTTGGTTGGCGCAACGATCGAGTTAGGTAGCGGACGACGCTGAGCAGTTCCATCGCTCTGGGACGGTTAGCGACCCTAGAGCGAGCGCACCACTGAAAATCACGGCAGATGGGAGCAAACCAAGTGGCCGCCACGATGGTTTGCTCCCATTTTGCTTACGGAAGACCAGGTATGAATTAACACAGTTGTTTACGTTTTCCTGAGCCTAGCGTTGTCAGTTGCGTATTTTTTTTAACCCGTGAAAGGGACTCAGTAAACCTTGGTTGAGCACTAATTTTCTGGTGATGAAGCTGGGTAATCTTTTTGACCTCCAAAACTGCTTTTTCAATAGTTATTAAGATTTCCCGATCGCGCTGTGGGATCGGTCATTTTAATCGCGATATTTAGAGTATCCTCAAAAGCCCACAGTTCCTTGATCCCCGAGATCAGTCCTGAACTTCGCTGAATTTTGCAGCAGTCAGGGCGGGTGGTACTGTTGATGACCGTTTGCCTCGGTTGCATCAGGAGCCTGGTTTCAAAGGCCGTTCCTCAGATCCTTGAGCGAATGGTTATGATTTGATCCCCGCGCTCCCGCACCGATCGCCCCTTGAGGATCAGCCTCAGATGCAGCACTGTGACTCCTAGTCCAGATCATGGGTTTGTTCATCATGAAATCCATGGGTTTTGGGTTGTGCAGATGTCGAGTTTGGGGTTGAGCCGTCGCTGTGTGTGGGGCATTTGGGATGGTTAATTTTCTTAAAAAAAGTCATAAAGACCATGGCTAATGCTGTGAATTTATCGGATGCAACCCTGATGGAAATTTACGCAGATGCGATGACTTCAGGGGTCATTACAGAGGATCAATGCGAGCGGCTCCATGAGGCGCTGGTGGACAGTGACTTGACGGAGCATGAGCAACAGGCGTTGAATCGAATTTTCCATTCGGTTTGGCGAGGATGGCTCCGTTATGGCGATCGCCCCTGAGCGTGCCCCCCGATCGACTCATGCAGCGCCGTTGTTGGGCAATCCATTTCGATCGCCCACCCAACGGTTAATGGGATGGATGATCCAGATGATCCAATGGTTCACTCGATCACGCCCTCGGTGGGTAGCGATCGGGTTGGGTTGGTTGTTGGGATGCCTGTTGGGATTGGGTTGGCTGTTGGGGTCAATTGACCTAGCCCGATCGCAGTCGTTGCCGGAGTTGCGCCAACAGCAACAGCAATTGGAGCAGCAACGGCAAACCGTCAAGGAACAGCGGCAAACCGTCCAGCAACAGCAACAGGCGACCCAGGAACAGATGAAAACCCTGGAGCAATCGCTCGATCGCACCGAGGCGGAGTCGGATCGCACCCAAAGCCGTTTGGACGGGGCGGTGGATCAGTTGGCGATTTTGGAGCGCGATTTAGCCCTTGCGGAACAAAACTACCAGCGCAAGCGGTTGGCGATCGTGGCGCGGCTGCGGTTTTTGCAACAACAATCGCCTCAGTGGGGATTGGCGGCGCTGTTGCAAAGCAAGTCGATCGAACAGTTTTTTGATCATCAACACCGGCTGCAAGCGGTCTATGGAGCCGATCGGCGACAACTGAAGGAACTCGATCGGGCGGCGGATCAGCTCAGTTTGCAGCGCAGTCAGTGGCAAGAACGCCGCCGGGAATTAGCCAGCCTCAGCCAAGATCTGAGCCTGGAGGAGTTGGAATTGCGCCGCCGCACCCAAGCGGAGCAGGCCCGGGCGGCCGCCTTGCGGGCCGACCAAGCCCGTTTGCAAACGGAACAGGCCAAGCTCGATCGGGACTCGGCCAACCTCACGCGCTTGATTCAGCAGCGCATTACCGAACAGCAACAGGCCGAGGCGATCGCCCGTTTAAATCGCATGGCCGCCTTTCGAGTGCCGGGCCAGTTTGGGAGTCTGAATGCCGGTGAACCCAAAATTTTGAAGTTACCGGGCGGCATTTTGGCCACGCCCGTGGACGCGCTGATCACCAGTGGGTTTGGCTGGCGGGTGCATCCCATTTTGGGCTACGGCCGACAGCACAATGGGATTGATTTTGGGGCAGCCCATGGAACCACGGTGCGATCGGCCCATGGCGGAACCGTGGTGGTGGCCGGCTCGTTTGGGGGCTATGGCAACACGGTGGTGATCGATCGGGGCGATGGCCTATCCACCCTCTATGGTCACAACAGCGAACTGTATGTGCGGGTGGGGCAAACGGTGCAGAAGGGCGAGGCGATCGCCGCCGTTGGTTCCACGGGGCTGTCCACGGGGCCCCACTTGCATTTTGAAGTGCGGGAAAATGGCGACCCGGTGGATCCAGTGCCCTACCTGCGATAGAGCTATTAATTAACGCTGTTGATTAACGCTATTGATTAACCCGGATCGAGGGCTGGGGCCGCAGCCCGATCAACTCTGTTCAGCTCGCTCCCAGGGCCGCGAGGCGATCGAGCAACGGTTGGGCCGCCGTTTCCAGATCCTGACCAAAGGACAACACCCCATCCTCATGACCCGCCATCACCAAAATGCGGCATTCCGGTAAGGGGCTTTCGGTAAACAACCGCGCCATTTCCCGCGCCATGGCCGGTGTGCCGTAGGGAACCGTTGCCCGAGTGGTGGGCAGGTGATCGCGCTCTTGATTCCAAAGGGCGGGACAGTGACCGTGAATAATCGCCCGAATGTTTGGATCCAGTTGGTAAATGGCCGCATGGGTCAGGGATTCCGAAGAGGCGCAGATTGGCCCCCAGCAGTGAAGCCAGTTGCGATCGATCTCCCAGCGATCGACCAGGGTGTAATGCTCGGGGCCGGTGCGGGTGAGGTGGCCCGTCTGCGTACCGGAGATCAAAAATCGATCGATCCCCAGACGAATGCTGAGGTTGCCGTAGCCAATGCCGTTGGGATACACCCCGATCGCCCCACACTGAAACAGTCGATCGCGCCAGGTGATCAGCGCCTGCAAGGCCACAGGATCAAGGGCGATCGGGGGAGCCTGCTGCCAATCGCAGGCAAATTTAATTACGCCATCATCCATGGTTTTGGGCCCCCTGTTCGGGAAACAGACCCAGCAAACCCGCTTCGGAGGCCGCGCAAAGGCCGCGCTCGGTAATCAACCCCGTGACCAGCCGGGCCGGGGTCACATCAAACCCATAGTTCGCCGCCGGAGAGGCTTCTGGGCAAATCAGCACAGAGGCGATCGCTCCCGATTCCGTGCGGCCATCCATATATTTCACTTCCCGATCGCTCCGCTGTTCGATCGGAATTTCCCGCACCCCGTCCCGCAACGTCCAGTCGATCGTGGAAGACGGCAACGCCACATAAAACGGCAGATCATTATCTTTCGCGGCCAAGGCCTTCAGGTAAGTGCCGATTTTGTTGGCCACATCGCCACAGCGTGTGGTGCGATCGCTCCCCACAATCACCAAATCCACCAAACCATGCTGCATCAGGTGGCCGCCCGTGTTGTCCGCAATCAGGGTATGGGGCACGCCATGTTGGCCCAACTCCCAAGCGGTCAGCTTTGCACCCTGGTTGCGTGGGCGAGTTTCATCCACCCACACATGGAGCGGAATCCCCTGATCAAAGGCTTGATAGATGGGAGCGGTGGCGGTTCCCCAGTCCACGCAGGCCAGCCAGCCCGCATTGCAGTGCGTCAGCACATTCACAGGGCGGCCGGTTTGGGCATAGATGTCTGCAATCAGGCGTTGGCCGTGGTGGCCAATTTGGGCGCATTGCTGCACATCGGCCTCGATGATTTCGGCGGCCCGCAGCCGCAGCCGATCGAACGCGGCCGCCCCGGACTGACAATCGGCCACTGCTGCCAACTGCTGAGCGATCGCCCAATGGAGATTGACGGCCGTGGGCCGCGTTTTCAGTAGCCGTTGGGCCGCCTCCGCGATCGCCCCCTGAAAGTCCGCAGTCGATCGCGCCGCCATGCCCGCCAGGGCCATCCCCACCGCCGCCGTGGCTCCAATCAGCGGCGCACCGCGCACCACCATTTCCTCAATGGCCCAAGCCGCCGTTTCCAAATCCGGCAGCGGTTGCCAAACCAGTTGATGGGGCAATTGCCGTTGGTCAATCACCGCCACCGCTTCCGGGCGATCGGGATCAAACCGAATGGTTCGGGTCGCAACACCAGCAATTTTCATGAACCACCACCACAATCCAAAGGGCGATCGTCATCTTGGCATTGAGGGTTGGCCTTGCTCAAGCCAAGGGCGAATTCACAGCCGGGAGCACCCGTCGGCAACTATTTCACCTCCGGATGCGGAAACAGCGTCGTGGCAGGCTGAAATTGATTGATTTGGTGAATTAACTGGTGCAACCGACCCAAATCCCGTTGGTTAAACGTCATCACCAAGCGCGGCAACCCCACCGTAGGGCTGTTGCGTTCTGCGGGCAGGGCGGCGGACTTTTCGATCGCCCCACTGACCAAAATGTCCCTGAAGGTTTCGTTCAGTTTTGCCAACCACTCATCCGACAGTTCCGTGCGCAATCGCAACACCAGCCGATCGCCCACATAGCGACTGGAATGATAAATCCGATAGAAGTCGGCGATATAGTCACAGGCGGCGGCCGGGCGATCGGTCATGAAATACAAATTCAAATCTTCGGGGCTGATCAGGCCACGGTGCAGCAGGTGGTCACGGTGGTAGGCTTCCCAGGTTTGCCAATAGTCTCCACCGGGGCGATCGAGCAGCACAATGGGAGCCGGGCCAAACTTGCCCGTTTGCGACAGCGTGAGGCACTCAAACGCCTCATCCTGTGTGCCAAAGCCCCCGGGAAACAGCGCCACCGCATCGCTTTCGCGCAAGAAGAACAGTTTGCGCGTAAAGAAATACTTGAAGTTCACCAGCTTGGGATCCCCGTCAATGTGGGGATTGGAGGTTTGCTCAAAGGGCAATTGGATATTGAGGCCAAAGGATTTTTCCCGGCCGGCCCCCTCGTTGGCCGCCTGCATAATGCCTGGGCCGGCTCCCGTGATGGCCATGAAGCCCCGGGCCGTGATGCAACGGGCAAAGGTCAAGGCCGCCTCATATTCCGGCTCTTGTTCGGGTGTGCGGGCCGAGCCAAAGATGGCCACCTTCCGCACATGGCGATAGGGATAGAACACCTCGATCGCCCGTTGCATGTCGATCAGCGCACCGTTCAGGATTTTCCAATCCAGGCGATCGGCGTGGCTGTCGGCCAATTCCAAAACAGTTTCGAGGGCTAATTGCACCAGGCCGCTGTTGGGAAGGGTTTCCAGGCGATCGAGCAAATCCACCATCTGATGGCGTAACCGTTCTCCACTGTTTCGACGGTCTACGGATAATGACGAAAAGGCCACAGTCCCTCCCTGGCTTGCTTGGGCCAGCGCAATCTGTACTTTTCTTCAATATCTCACTTTACGATCCCCAGCGATCCCCCCTTAAATTGCCGTTAACGTTGCTTCTGCGCCCAGGAGTCACAATCGCCCCAAACAGCCTCCAAGAAATCGAAAACAGGACAAAACAAGGCAAAACAGAACAAAGCAGCCCAAAACAAAAGAACCTGGCAAGGCCAGGCTCTTCAAACCGATGAATTTCAGTTCAGTTTCAGGGACTTTACAAACGTCTGCTGACCTCAGCCAGAACTCGCCCCTTGGCTTTGCTCTAATCGACGTACTTGGCAAGTGTGCCGGCCAACGTGGTCTTCGGCACTGCGCCCACAACCATATCCACGCGATCGCCACCCTTGAAAATCATGAGGGTAGGAATGCTGCGGATACCGTACTGGCTTGCAATGCCAGGATTTTCATCGGTGTTCAGCTTCACAACCTTCACTTTTTTGTCAAATTCTTGGGCGATTTCATCAACCACCGGCGCTACCATCCGACAAGGCCCGCACCAGGGTGCCCAGAAATCTACCAATACTGGGACTGTGCTTTGGAGCACTTCTGCCTCGAAGTTTGCGTCGGTAACTGCCGTTGCTGCCGCCATGCTGACCTATCCTCTAAACCGTTACTAAATCAGTCTTTTGACTCAGACCAATCTTGACATCTTTCCTCGGCCAAAACATGGAAAATTTCCCAAAGCCAAGGTTAGTTCCTGAACCGCCGTTCCCCTGCCTAGACAAGTCCTTGAGGGATTTGGCACGCCATGCTTGATACGAGGCAAATCCAGATTACCACAAGCAAAACTCCAGCTCTGACGATTTGACCGATCGCTCAGAAACTTTACGAGATCGGGTACGAGATCGCGGCGGATCAAGGGAAATCACAGCGAAACCACCGGGGATCCGGGCTGTTTCGGGGTTGCGCTGGGGCGATCGCTGGCGGTGGCTCAGTTAGGGCGCGATCGGGTCGGAGAACCTAGGGATTGCTCCGATCCCGATCGGGCGATCGGCCTTGTTGTTGGCTCACTAGTTTTGCCTATGGCCCATATCAGCCACTTGCATTAGCCACCTGCATTAGCTACCTGCATGAGACACCACAGCGAGACCAACCGCTAGCCGGCCTTGGGTTAGTCGGCCTTCTTGCCCTTGCCCTTCTTGGCCGCGCCCTTTTTACCGGCTGCGTCGGTGTCGTCGGTGTCAGTGTCGGCGGCGCTCTCAGCGGTCACATCGACCGTGGCTTCAGCGGCAGGGGTTTCCTCCGCTTCGGTTGCTTCTGACTCTTCCTCCTGGCTCAGGGAACCGGGTTCCAGCAGCTCAAAGCTGTTGTTTTCCTTCAACCAAGTCAGCACCTTGCCCCGGTATAGGTCTTCGTAAACCACGGATTCCAACCGAGCGCGATCGACCTTTTGGCCAGAAAGGGCCGCCTTCAGCTCCTTCGCGCGGGTTTGCACTTCCTCATCGCTGACCTCGATCGACTCTTTGCGACCCACAGCCCGCAGCACCAAATCCGTCTTCACTTGCCGAACGGCATCCGGGCGCGCCGTTTGCTGCATGTTGGCCATCAGTTCATCGTTCATGAACTTGCGCACATCAATGCCCTGGCTTTGCAGTTGATACATGGACTGGTTCACAATCCCGCGCACCTCTTGCTGCACCAGGCTTTCGGGCAAATCCACATCCACATTGTCAATCAAGGCGGCAATCAGGGCTGCTTCCTTGTTCTGCTCGGTTTGCTCGTCGGCTTCCTGTTGGTACTGGGACTCAAACTCAGCCCGCAGATCCGCCAGGGTTTCGTATTTGCTGATCGACTTGATGAATTCGTCGGTCAGTTCGGGCAGTTCGCGCTCTTTGATGTCATGCAGGGTGATCTCAAAGGTGACTTCGCGATCTTGCAGGTCTTCGCGGCCGTAATCCGCCGGGAAGCGCACGGTGATTGACTTGCTCTCACCGGCATTCATGCCCACGATCCCATCCACAAAGCCGGGGATGAATTTCTTCTGATCCAAGTCCACTTGGAAATCCGTCGCTTCCAGACCGGAGAGATCTTCCGGATCGGTTTTGCCTTCTTCGGGGGTGAGGGTTCCTTTGTAGTCAATCACCACAGCATCGCCCAACTGGGCCGGGCGACCTTCCACGGGAATCAAGTCGGCGGAGGATTCCCGTTGCTGTTCCAGGATCCGATCGACCCGGCTGGGATCGGGATCAACGCGCTCAGCCTGAACGGTCAAGCCGCTGTAGGGGGGCAGGTCAATGTCGGGAACCACATCCAGCGTGACCGCAAAGGTCAGGGTTTGGCCCGGCTCAAACTTCGAGAACAGTTCCTCTTCGGAGGAGGTGATTTGGGCCTGGCCGGCAGGTTCGATTTTTTCTTGCTTGATGGCGGCTTTCACACCCGCTTCCACCAACTCATCCAGACTGGCGGCCTTGAGGGCGGCGGGGCCAATTTGCTGAATCAACACGGCGCGGGGCACTTTGCCCTTGCGGAACCCAGGAAGTTTGACGGCTTTGGCGTACTTACTGAGGGTGTCTTCGTAGACCTTGGCCGACAGTTCAGCGGGCACTTCGATCGTGAGGCTAACCTGACTGGCGGACAGTTTTTCCTGGGTGACTTTCATGGATGATCCAACAACTGACAAACAACTGACAAAACGAAACGGACTCAACGAAACTTGCAACACAAGCTGGCCATAGCCAGACCCATAACCGAGCGACGCGCGGCGCTGGCATAGTGCTGCGGCATCGTGCTGAAGCGAGGTGCGACGTTGACGGGCAAGCTACGCCAGATGAACCGCAATAGACTATCCTAGCTGAAATGCGCCCCTCTGCATGGGCGATCGAGTTGGCTAGTTTTTGGCGTTCCTGGGGAGAGAAGACCTTGGCTGGATATCGCGTCGCCATTTTGGGCGCTACGGGCGCTGTGGGTACGGAGCTGCTGCAATTGCTGGAAGAACGGCAGTTCCCGATCGCAGAACTGAAGTTGCTGGCTTCGGCGCGATCGGCCGGCCAGACCTGTACCTTTGGCGGCGAAACCCTGACCGTGGAAGCCACCACCGCCGAAGCATTCAAGGGCGTGGATATTGTCCTGGCTTCGGCCGGCGGCAGCACCTCCAAAGCTTGGATCGACACGATCGTGGCCGCTGGAGCCGTGACGATTGATAATTCCAGCGCCTTTCGGATGCGGCCCGATGTGCCCCTGGTTGTGCCCGAAGTGAACCCCGACGCGGCAGCCCACCACGAGGGAATCATTGCCAACCCCAACTGCACCACGATTCTGATGGCCGTGGCCACTTGGCCCTTGCATTTGGTGCAACCGATCCAGCGGATTGTGGCCGCCACCTACCAATCGGCCAGCGGCGCGGGCGCTCGGGCCATGGAAGAAGTGAAGGTGCAGTCGCGGGCGATTTTGGATGGGGGCGAGCCGGTGGCGGAAATTTTGCCCTATCCCTTGGCCTTTAACCTGTTCCCACACAATTCGCCCCTGGGATCCAATGGCTACTGCGAAGAAGAAATGAAAATGGTGAACGAAACCCGCAAGATCTTCGGCACCGAAGCCCTGCGGGTGACAGCCACTTGCGTGCGCGTGCCGGTGTTGCGGGCCCACTCGGAGGCGCTGAATCTGGAATTTGCGGAGCCGTTCCCGGTCGATCGCGCCCGCGAGATTCTGAAATCGGCGGCCGGTGTGACCCTGCTGGAAGATTGGGAGCGCAACTACTTCCCGATGCCGATCGATGCCAGTGGCAAAGATGACGTGTTGGTGGGTCGGATTCGCCAAGACATTTCCAACCCCAATGCGATCGACCTCTGGCTCTGTGGCGACCAAATTCGCAAGGGTGCGGCCCTGAATGCGGTGCAAATCGCGGAACTGCTGGTGGAAAAAGGCTGGGTGAAGCGCAAATCCGCCCGTTAAAGCAACCGGTAAATCAAGGGGCCGGTCAGGTGCAGACAAGGGGCTTCAGCCCCTTGCCCCCTCACGGTGCGATCGCGGTGGGGGTGTGATCGGTTTTCTGGGCGATCGCGCCTTGGCCGCCGCGCTAAGATGATCCCGGCTGCGCCCCACTCGATGAAGGCTGAATCGGCCAACTCCCAAGCTGTTTCTGGTTTCCAGTGCTATGTTCACGATCGAAGTTGCTCTCAAGAGTTCGCCCGCCACGTTTTCGGTGCAGCGCAAGAATGCGGAAGATGCGGAAGCACTCTATGCGGAAATTTTGGGTTTTGTGCAATCGGGTCAGGCCCAATGGCTTGATTTGACCTGTGAAAAAATGGTGGGCAAGAAAATTTCTATCCTGACCAGCGAAGTGGTGGCTGTGCAAATCAGCGATAAGTCTGGCGCAGCCCAAGCGGGTGGCCGGACGGCCGGTTTCTTGGCCGCCGCCACGGGCGCAACCAACTAAGTCTGCCGTGATCGATCCAATCGCCACTCAACCAGACAAGGGACTTAAGCCCCTTGCTCCTCAACGGATTTGAGCACCATCATGCGGGTTCGTTGGGTTGAGGTTGCCCTGTGATTGGATCGGTCTTGCGGACGGCTCAACATCTCTATCGCGCACTGTTAAGGACGATCGCCCCCATGCAAGGCCAGCCCAAACCGGATGAGCGGGGATTGTTCCCAAACGATCGGGTGACGGAACCAGCGATCGCGGTGCGGCAGGTCTCGTTCCAGTGGGCAACTGATAAACCCGTCCTGAAAAACTGTTCCCTGAGCGTGCCCGCCGGGGAATTTTGGATGCTGCTGGGAACCAATGGCAGCGGCAAATCAACCCTGATGCAGCTCTTGGCGGGGTTGAACCAACCGAGCGCCGGGCAGGTGTTGTTGCGGCGGCCCGTGGGCTTTGTGTTCCAAAATCCCGATCGCCAATTGGTGATGCCCACGGTGGGGGCAGATGTGGCCTTTGGGTTAGCTGAAGAGAATTTGTCGGTGATCGAAACGCGCGATCGAATCCGCAGCGCCCTGGCTGAACTCAATATTTTGGACTTAGAGCGCCGCCCGATCTATGCCCTCAGTGGCGGCCAAAAGCAGCGGGTGGCCATTGCCGGAGCGATCGCCACCCGTTGCGAAGTCTTGTTGCTCGATGAACCTACCGCCCTGCTCGACCCCGACAGTCAATTGGACTTGGTGCGCTGCGTGCGGCAGTTAGTGGACGATCGGGGAATTACGGCCCTGTGGGTGACCCATCGCCTGGAAGAACTGGACTATTGCGATGGGGCCTTTTTGCTGGAAAACGGGCAGGTTGTGGCCGCCGGCAAACCAGCGGCCATGCGCGATCGACTCCTGACCCCGTAAGCGCTCAGGGGCTATGGCACGGTTTCCGTTTCAATGTCCGCGATCGCCAGCAGCGTCTTCAAGACCGAATCCGGGTTCAAGCTGATGGAGTCAATCCCCTCCTGCACCAGGAATTGGGCAAATTCGGGGTAATCACTGGGCGCTTGACCACAAATCCCAATTTTGCGGCCGTTGGCCTTGGCGGTCTTAATCGCCATGCTCACCATCCGTTTCACCGCCGTGCAGCGTTCATCGAACAGGTGCGCCACCAAGGCGGAATCGCGATCGAGACCCAACGTGAGTTGCGTCAGGTCATTGGAGCCGATCGAGAACCCATCAAACACCTCGCTGAAGGCATCGCCCGCGATCACGTTGCTCGGCAGCTCGCACATCACATAAACTTGCAAGCCGTTTTCGCCCCGTTTCAGGCCGTTTTCCGCCATCACCTCCAACACCCGCATTCCCTCTTCCGGTGTGCGGCAGAACGGAATCATCGGAATCACATTGGTTAAGCCCATGTCGTCCCGGACGCGCTTCAGGGCCTGGCATTCCAACGCGAAGGCGGCCCGGAATTTCGGATCATAGTAGCGAGATGCGCCGCGCCAGCCAATCATCGGGTTTTCTTCGACTGGTTCAAACTGCCGCCCGCCCAGCAGGTTGGCATATTCATTGGTCTTGAAATCCGACATCCGCACAATCACCGGCTTGGGATAGAAGGCCGCCACGATCGTGCCCACCCCTTGGGCCAGCTTCTCCACATAGTATTGCGGACGATTGGTCTTATACAGGTGCGTCAACTCGCTCACCTGCTTACGCACCGACTTATCCTCCAGCTTGTCGTACTGGATCAGCGCCATCGGGTGTACTTGGATGTGGTTGGCAATAATGAACTCCAACCGAGCCAAACCCACCCCATCACAGGGCAACGAGGCCAAACTAAACGCCTCTTCCGGGTTGCCCACGTTCATCAAGATCTGGGTCTTGGGTCGGGGCAAATTATCCAGGCGGGTTTCCTTAATCTCAAAGGGCACTTCTCCGGCATAGACCTTGCCTTCGTCCCCTTCACAACAGGACACCGTGAGCATTTGGCCCGTTTCCACGGCACTGGTGGCGTTGCCGGCCCCCACGATCGCCGGGATGCCCATTTCGCGGGCAATGATTGCCGCGTGACAGGTGCGCCCGCCTTGGTTGGTGACGATCGCGCTGGCCTTCTTCATAATCGGTTCCCAGTCCGGATCCGTGCGGTTGGTCACCAGCACTTCACCTGCCTCGAACTCGTCAATGCGATGCACGTCTAAAATCACCCTTGCTCGACCGCGGCCCACCTTTTCACCGACGCTGCGACCGGTAATCACCACCGGTGGCCGTTGTTCCGGCGGCAGCGTAATCACGTAGTTTTGCAGCACGTTCCCGCTGCGTTGGGACTGCACCGTTTCCGGGCGGGCTTGCACAATAAACAAATCGCCCGTTTGCCCATCTTTGGCCCACTCGATGTCCATCGGAGTCGGCACGCCACGCACTTCGGAATAGTGATCCTCAATGATCACCGCCCAGCGGGCCAGTTGCACAATGTCATCGTCCCCGATCGCATAGCGGTTGCGATCGGCCACGGCCACCGGCACATTTTTGGTGGGTTTGGTGCTGCCCGGCGCGTAGATCATCTTGATCTCTTTCGTGCCCAGCCGCTTACTCAGAATGGGCCGCTTGCCCTGGGCCAAGGTGGGTTTAAAGACCACGTACTCATCGGGGTTCACCGCCCCTTGCACCACGTTTTCGCCCAAACCATAGGCCGCCGTCACCAGCACCACATCCCGGAAGCCGGTTTCCGTGTCCAGGGTGAAAATCACGCCCGAGCTGTCCATGTCGGAGCGCACCATCTTTTGCACCCCCACGGACAGGGCCACTTCAAAGTGGTCAAAGCCCTTAATTTGGCGGTAGGAAATGGCGCGATCGGTGAAAATCGACGCAAAACAGCGCTTACAGGCTTCCAACACCGCCGCCATGCCATGGACGTTCAGATAGGTTTCCTGTTGCCCCGCAAAGCTGGCATCGGGCAAATCTTCCGCCGTGGCGCTCGATCGCACCGCCACATCCACATCCGCCCCGTATTGCGAACAGAGCGCCTGGTAAGCCCGGGTGATTTCCTCTTGCAAATTCATCGGAAATTCCGCGTGCAAAATCAAATTCCGAGCCTTTTGACCACACCGCCGCAAACTTTCGCCATTATCCACATCTAAGGTGGCAAAAATGTCCCGCAGCTTGGCTTCTAACCCCGATTCTTGAATAAACGACCGGTAGGCAAACGCCGTGGTGGCAAATCCGTTCGGAACGCGCACGCCCTTCGCGGTCAACTGACGAATCATTTCTCCCAAAGAGGCATTCTTACCGCCAACCAAGGGCAAATCGGCAATGCCCACTTGATCGAACCAAAGCACTAACGCCCGATCGCGATCGGCCGCAGGGCGGGCATGAGGCACTGACGTGGCATGTGTCATAACCAAAGACCTCAGAACAACCTTGAACAACCTTCTTGAACAACCTTCAAGAACGGCATCTGCAATCGGCAATTATTGTCAGGAATCCCTTGATTGATCCCCTCTTTAGCCAACAACGACCAGAGGCGATGGTTGCCATCCAACCCTCGCTAAAATTCGGTTAATTTGCCCTCTGACCGCTCGCAGAGCCAGCCCAATGACCCTCATCCTTCAGCAGCATTGCAGCAAAAAATCCGCATCACCGCTTATCGAAATTCACGGTTTGAGGCAAGTTAACGATCAAAACCCGACATTAATGGTCAGAAATGGTCAGATGATGCGAAACGATGGCACTCCGTTGAAATCAATCTTTTGAAGTCAATCTTGGTCAAGCCTATGCAACAATAATGGGGATCTCAGACCTTAACAGTTCGTAATCTTGAATGAGATGAGGGAATCGATCAAAATCTGAGGAGCCGCCACAGGGATCCACCGGATGACTCGATCGAATGATCGTGTTAAGAGAGTTTGTGAACCCATTGACAAAATAGTCCGATCATTTGCCGACTATTTTGGAATTTGCTGAACTTGACCTTTATAGGAGGAGATACTTCAATCGTTCCTCAAAGGACATGATTTAGGCAAGGTCATTTCCAAGTTGATTCTTGGAATCCGAAAGTAAAGAATTCAATCTGATTTGACGATTGAGGGCAATCTAAAGGAAAATAAAAATATCCGAAACGTCTTTGAGTCCTTGAGAACTCCCTGAGAAAGTTTGAAGTTTCCTGACTTTTAGTTCAGAGACTTTAAGTTTCCATGACTGTCGATTGGATTTCTATCAATTTTTAACCGCTGAAATCCCTTAACTCGGCGGTGATTTCAATCCAGTCAGTCAGTTCTTGGGTTGCTGCTTCTGGTCAGCCTTCACTGTGGACACCATCAGCCCCCAATTCCCAAAACCATGCACAGGAGCTGTGTTATCGCAATTTTTGGCTTGGGATGGCGTAATTCAGTGCGTATGATGAGTAGATGGTTATCTTATCCAATCGTCATGGTGGTAATAGCAACCACTGCCGACGATGGATTAAGCATGGGCTATCGTGCCTTGAACGATCGTGCGTTAACGATGATGTGTCTACGGCCAGGTCATGGGCGGTGTTACGGCTAGTACGCCGCTGACTCACTAGTTGCCCCGCTGGCTCAGGCCCGCGCGCTGCAACCGGTGGGAATGACCGGTTATAGGGCTGGCTTGGAACAGGCCCAAGGGGCGATCGCCCTGCGCATCTGGCACTGCCCACCAATGGGCAGTCACAGCACCCAGTCAACGTCTAGACCGGCGATCTCAAAACTCTCATTCATTTCTCAATTCCTCATGTTTGAGGATCCACAAAGGGTGGAACTGGGAGGGGGAAATCAATCATTCCCAGTGTGTTTTAGGAGGCACAACCATGGGTAAACAACAGGGGTTGATGACGGCTGAGCAAACCTGCACCGATAGTGCTTGCCCAATCCAGGTCGTTTTGGAGGCGATCGGTCATAAATGGTCGATCTTGATTTTGCGGCTGCTGCGCGATCAACCACGGCGGCCCAGTGAGCTGATGATGCTGTTACCCGGCATTAGCAGCAAAACGCTCACTCAACGGCTGCGGGGTCTGGAACGCCACGGCTTAATTGTGCGGCGGGTTTATCCCGAGGTGCCGCCCCACGTGGAATATGCTTTGACGGCCAAGGGTCAGGAGGTGGAACCGGTGATGCAGGCGATGGCGCAGTTGGGTTTGAAATGGGTCGATAGCGACGATCCCTGTGGTTGCCACCCCAATGCTAAGTTGACGGTCGTTTAGGCTCGGCCGGGCTGGAGTTGTGCCGGGCTGGGACGGGACGGGACTGGGACAGCACCAGACGAGGACTGTACCGGCCTGGGACTGTTTGGAAACTAAAGTTCGGGATAAGCTGAAACCTGGTATTCCCGGTTGAAACGCCCCCAGTGGGATTCATCAACCATCAACGGGAATCCTGGCTTAGCCCGAACAACCATTAACGCAGGCCCCACAACAGCCGGCCCCACAGGACGGAGCTTGAGACCCGTTTTTGCTGATGAGTGACAAGAGCCTATGCCCCCCGGTGTTGCATGAGCCGGCCAGTTCGTCCTTGGGGCTGGAGGCAACCCTGGCGGATTTACCAAGCTATGACTGCCTGGTGGATGTGGCGGTTTCGGGATTCGCGCTGGCGAGCTGGCTGGCCCGTTATCCCCGGGTTCCTGGGGCGATTGTGATCGATCGCGGCCGGCTGGAGGGGGTGATTACCCGCCAGCAATTATTGGAATTTGCCATTCGGCCCTCGGGGGCAGCCATTTTGGAGCAGCCGCTGCAGGCCCTATGGGGCTATTTGGAGCGAGATTGCCTAACTTTGCCGGTGGAGTTACCGATCGTCCAGGCCATGAAACGGGCCGTGAGCCGCACGATCGGGCTGTTGACGGATCCGATCGTGGTGCAATGCGCCGAAGGCCCTCGGCTGCTGGACACGCGCGCTTTGATTGTGGCGGATTGGCAAATTCGCGGCATTGAAACCCAGGCTCGCTATGAGCGAATGCAGCTTCAGGCGATTCAAAACGACAAGCTGGCCAGCCTGGGGCGGTTGGTGGATGGAGTGGCACACCAAATTTTGGATCCGGTGGGGTTCATTTGGGGCAACCTGAGCCATCTGGGATCTTACGGGGAACAGTTGGTGCAGTTGGTGGATGCCTACCGAGATTGGGCAGAACAGTCTAAGCAACCAATCCCCTGGACGATTACCAACTTGGAAGAGTCGGTGGATTTTGACTTTTTGCGGGATGATTTGCCGCTGTTGCTCAGTAGTTTGCGCAATGGGGCGGAACGGCTGAAGGCGATTGTCAGCAGTTTGCAAAATTTTTGCCATCTCGATGATGTGTATCCGCATCCAACGGATTTGCACCAACGGCTGAATAGCATTGTGCTGCTGCTGCAAAGCCGGTTGTCGGTACAGATTGAGTTTGTGCGCAATTACGGTTCGTTGCCACCGGTTTGTTGCTATGGCAGTCAGATCGATCGGGCGTTGATGGCGGTGTTGGTGAATGCGGTGGATGTGCTGTTGGAGCGGGGAACGCGGGCCCAACTCAAGGCGGTGACCCTGAGCGCGGCGGAACAGCCCTACATCGAAATCAACACTTGGGTGGAACAGGATGCGGCGGCTCATTCCTGGGCGGTGGTGTCGATCGCGGATAATGGCCCCGGTTTGACGGCGATTCAGCGCCAGCAAATTTTGGAAAATTTCCAGCTCGATCGCCACCGGGTCAAGGAAACGGGCCTCACGGCGACCCATCACATCATCACTTCGCGCCATGGGGGCCAGTTAGATTTGCTCGATCGCCCCAGTGGGGGTCTGGAAGTGGTGATTCGGTTGCCTTTGGCCTAGGGAGTGGCGGTGGCCGTGGGCCGCAACTGCGCCAATTGTCCCCATTTAGGCTGTTTAGGCTTGGATCCTTGGCTTAACATGGAAGCAACTCAATCAAAGGGTGACTGCTGCCCTGTGCGGTATGGTTTGCTGCTTAAATCCGCACTGTCATCAACCGATGAATCGGGATGATGCCCAATTTTGCCAATCCTGCGGGGCAGCCTTGGTGGCACAGTTGCGCAATCGCTATCAACCGGTGCGGCCGGTGGGGCAAGGGGGATTTGGCCGCAGTTATTTGGCCATTGACCTCGATCGACTCCAGCAACCTTGCATCATCAAACAGTTTTCGCCCCAAGGCGGCAACCCAATTCACTCGATCGCCGGGGGTTCCATCAGTCGCGGTTTGTTGGCGACGGACTCCCTCACCGGTACGATCGCCCAAGACAGCAGCTACGACAAATACGAGCAGCTCTTTGCCGAAGAGGCCCAACGGTTAGCGGAATTGGGCGAGCATCCCCAAATTCCCGCCCTCTACGCCTATTTTGCGGAAGGGGGCCGGCTCTACTTGGTGCAGCAGTTCATTGCGGGGGACACGTTAGCCCAGCGGGTGGCCCGCGTGGGCCCCTGGAGCGAGGCGGCAGTGCGATCGCTCCTGTTGGACTTACTGCCGGTGTTGCAGTTTGTCCACGGACGCAATGTGATTCACCGGGACATTAAGCCAGACAACATTGTGCTGCCGGAGGCGGGCGAAAAGCCGGTCTTGATTGACTTTGGCGTGGCCAAGCAACTGACGGGCGAAACGGTGACCCGGGGGGGAACCCGGGTGGGCACGGAAGGCTATGCGCCCTTGGAACAATTGCGGAGTGGCCATGCCTACCCGGCCAGCGATCTTTACAGCTTGGCGGCGACAAGTTTGTTTGCGCTCACGGGCCATGCACCGGAGGAGTTGTTTGATCCTTTGGCGGGTCGGTGGGTATGGAGCGATCGCTTGCAGGAACAGGGGCGATCGGTTGATCCGCGCCTGGGGCAAGTGCTCGATCGACTGCTGAGCGATCGCGTCAGCGAGCGTTACCCCAGCGCCGAAGCCGTGATCACCGCCCTGACGGAAGGCGACGCAGCCCCCGCGGCCGCGCCCAGCCCCCCGGTCACCCGGGATCTCGGGCACTACAAGTGGCGACCCACCGTCACGATCGCGGCCCACAGCGATCGGATCTGTGCCCTGACCTTTAGTCCCAATGGGCAATGGCTGGCCAGCGCCGGGGGCGATCGCCAAATTCGCCTTTGGCAGTGGGCCACGGCCAGCTTGCAAGCCGCCTGGGATGGCCATGATGGGCGGATCACGGCCCTGCTCTTTAGCCCCGATGGGGACAGCCTGATTTCTGCCAGCAGCGATCGCACCGTGCGGGTTTGGCCGATCACTGGCGGCCCTGCACGCCATTGCCTCAAACATCACCAGGATTGGGTCAGCGCGATCGCCCTCTCACCCGATGGTCAAACCCTGGCCAGCAGTGGCGACGATGGGCGCTTGGTGTTGTGGAACTGGCGCAGCGGCGAACTGCTCCACAGTTGGCGCGCCCACAGCCGACCGATTCCCGCCTTGGCCTGGAGCCACGATGGCCAGGTGCTCATTGGCGGATGCAGCGATGGGCTAATTGGCTTTTGGGATGCCCGATCGGGCGATCGGCTCCACAGCCTGCAACAACACCTGGGTCGAATTTGCGCCCTGCAAGCCACTCCCAACGGCCAGTGGCTAATCAGCGCTGGCGAAGACAAAACCATCAAGCTCTGGCCCCTGCAAGCCGGTCAACCCAGCAACGACAAGCCCCAGCACATTTTCCGCGACAGCACCGAAGCCGTCTTTGCCCTGGCCGTTGCGCCCCATACGGGCCTGCTGATTGCGGGCGGGGAAGATCGCAAAGTTTATTGCTGGAACCTGGCCGACCAGGAACTATTACAGGTGATGAAGGGCCATGATTGGTGGGTCAATGCGGTGGCGATCGCCCCCGATGGGTTGACCTTGGCCAGTGGCAGTGGCGATCACACCATCCAAATTTGGCAACCCACCTAATTTGGCAACCCTAAGGCCAGCTCAAGGCCAAACTCAGTCCAACAACCGCCAGCCCATGCAGCAGGCGGTGATCTTGACCAATGCCCGAGATCCGGAGGGCCACGCCCCAATTCACCGATCATCTGCAAAACGGGACTTTCAGCAACTTCCGTTGCCAAACCCCTTAAACTAATGGCTAGTTTGGCAGGCCCAGCCCGGGCCGTCGATCATCGTTATCGCCCCACCATGCCGTAACGCAACTTAATTCCAAGCAAGACGACCGATGAGGAGGATCGAGCATGGCCACTGAGCAAGAGCTAGACATGAATTCGGCTCAGGGGATTTCTCGGCGGGAACTCCGCGACCTCGTGCGTGAACAATTGCGAGTCCTCTTGGAGCAAAACAACCTGACCGGTGCCAAGGCGCTGTTGGTTCCCGTCAAGGCCCCTGACATTGCCGAGGCGATCGAGGGGTTACCCGAAACCATGCAGGCCCTAGCCTTTCGGCTCTTGCCCAAGGACGATGCGGCGGAAGTTTATGAACACCTAGAATCCAACGTTCAACAACTGTTGATTGAAGACTTCAAGCGCCAAGAAGTCTTGGATATTGTCGATAAAATGTCGCCGGACGATCGGGCCAAACTCTTTGATGAGTTGCCCGCCAAACTGGTGCGGCGGATTGTTGACCAACTGAGCCATGCGGAACGGGAAGCCACCGCCCTGCTGTTAGGTTATGAAGCCAGCACCGCCGGCCGAATCATGACCCCCAAATACATTTCCCTGAAAGAGGAAATGACCGTTGATGATGCCCTGGCTCGGATTCGCCGCCTCGCGGACACCACAGAAACCATCTATTACCTTTATGTAACCGATAACACCCGCTGCCTGACGGGCATTGTTTCCCTGCGGGATATCGTCACCTCCCATCCACAACAGTTGGTGAGCGAGCTGGTGACCCGGGATGTGGTCAGCGTCACCACCGATGAAGACCAAGAGGAAGTGGCCCGCATTATCCAGCGCTACGACTTTTTGGCCGTGCCCGTGGTCGATCGGGAAAAGCGTTTGGTAGGCATCGTCACCGTAGACGACGTGATCGACATTTTGGAAGAAGAAGCCACCAAAGACATCTATGCCTTGGGCGGTGTGCAAGCCGGTGATGATGACTATTTCCAAACCAACCTGGTGACCGTGGCCCAGCGGCGGGTGGTTTGGTTGTTGGTGTTGTTGGTCACCAATGCGGTCACCGGGGCCATCATTCGCGGCCAGGACGACATCCTGAAACAGGTGGTGTCCTTGGCTTCCTTCATCCCGCTGTTGATTGGGACGGGCGGGAACGTGGGGGCCCAGTCTTCCACCGTGGTGATTCGGGGACTGAACATTGACCAGATTCGATCGGGGCCCCTGCGGGTCATTCGCCGGGAAGCCGTAGCCGGGGCCCTGCTGGGGATGATGCTCGGAACAATGGTTTGCGTGGGGGCCATGCTGTTTCAATATCCGCCCGCCGTCGCCATTTCCGTGGGCGTGAGCCTGATGGCCATTTCTACTTTGGCGGCCACGGCGGGATCGGTCTTGCCCTTTTTGTTCCAGAGCGTGGGCTTTGACCCGGCCCTGATGTCAGCGCCCTTCATCACCACAGCGGTGGACATGTTGGGGGTTTTGACCTATTTCACCGTGGCGCGGTTCATGTTGGCCCGCTTCCACGGGGGCTGAAGCGGAACTAGCGATTCAGCACTTGCTCCAGGGCCTTCAGCAGGGTCAGCACCGTTTCGGGCCGACTGTTAAAGCCCATCAGCCCCACTCGCCAAACCTTGCCGGCCAACTCGCCCAGGCCGCCACCGATTTCGATGTTGTAGTCCTCCAGCAGGCGACGAGCCACGGCCTTGGCATCCACGCCCTCGGGTACGCAAACGGTGGTGAGCGACGGCAAGCGAATCTCTTCGGCAACCTGGCATTTCAGGCCCATGGCCGCCAGCCCATCCCACAACAACCGTGCATTGTCCGCATGGCGTTGCCAGCGAGCTTCGAGGCCCTCTTCGGCCACCAGGCGCAGGGCTTCCCGGATGGCGTAGTTCATGTTGATCGGGGCGGTGTGGTGGTAGGTGCGATCGCTCCCCCAATATTTGCCCACCAGCGCCATATCCAAATACCAGTTGGCCACGGGGGTTTTGCGGGCCCGCAGCTTGGCCAAGGCCCGATCGCCCAGGGTGAAGGGCGAAATCCCCGGCGGGCAGCTCAGACACTTTTGGCTGCCGCTGTAGGCCGCATCCACACCCCAAGCATCCAAAAACAGCGGCACACCGCCCAAACTGGTGACCGTATCCACCAACAGCAGGCAGTCAAATTCCCGGCAGAGATCGCTCACACCTTCGAGGGGTTGCCGGGCCCCGGTGGAGGTTTCCGCATGGACTAACCCGAGGATTGCCGGCCGGTGGGCTTCCAAGGCGGTGCGCAACTCCGGTAACGAGAATGCCTCGCCCCAGGGTCGGTGAATTTGCCGCACTTCCGCGCCGTAGCGGCTGGCCATGTCGCTCATCCGATGGCCAAAATAGCCATTGACCCCCACCAACACCACATCACCCGGCTCCACCAAGTTGGCCAGGGTGGCTTCCATGGCGGCGCTGCCCGTGCCACTGACCGGAATCGTCAAGCTGTTGTCCGTTTGCCAGGCGTAACGCAGCAGCTCTTGCACCTCGTTCATCAGCTCAATGAAGCACGGGTCGAGGTGGCCAACTTGCCGCATCCCGATCGCCTGGAGCACCCGGGGGTGAGCATTCGAGGGGCCCGGCCCCAACAGCAGGCGCGGCGGCACGTTCAGTTGGCTGGTTTGCAGGCGGTGGCGATCGCTAACGGTGGGCGCGGAGGTGGTGGGGTTGGGAACTGCGGCAATCATAAGGCTCTAAAAAACAGGTCTTTTATGATTGACCCATGATAAAAGCTGGCCGATCGCCCAACGATGAAGCCTGATTAAGATTTTTTGGCCCCTCAGCCCGATCGCAAACTCAGCCGCTGCAACTCGTGATCGACCAATAGCCACAACTGACGATTGCGGGGGTCGGTGTTGAGGGCTTTTTTCAGATAGGTTTCGGCGCGGCTGCCCTGGCCTCGATTAATGAGTTCCCGGCCCCAACGGTGATAGGCGATCGCCAACCACTGTTTCACCTCTTCGTCCCGATCGAGCCGTTGGGCCAACCCCTCCGCCAGGGCGATCGCGCTGGGGAATCGCCCCCCCTGGAACAGCTCCTGGAGCCGACGGAACGCATTTTCCTTTAACTCTTGCTCAAAGGGCGACAGGGAGGGATTCACCTGCACCTGAGGTTTCGCGGTCGATCGCGCGGTCGATCGCGCGGTTGATTGGTAGCGATCAGACTGCGCCGCTGCTGGGTTGGGCCCTGGGTTAGTTGCTGGATTCGGCGCTGGGCCAGGCGCTTGATTCGTTGCTGGGCGAGTTGCTGAGTTAGGCGCTGGGGCGGGTTCCTGAGGCGGCGGCGCGGC